>JBOHMK010000175.1:0-8513 GCA_050730115.1 Acetobacteraceae bacterium | reverse complement strand
GGCCGTTCTCTGTCCCACTGAGTGTAGCGGATATGGGCGGTCATCGCCCAGGGCAGCGCGACATTGGCAACGAATGGCAGGAGGTCGCCGGCAAGATGTCGGGTTTCAACGGTGGGCAGAGCCAGGTGGCTGTCGACCGAGGCTCGCCCGTGGCCCGGGATATGCTTCATGACCGGCTGGACGCCCGCGGCGAGGAGACCTTCGGCGAAAGCGCGGCCGAGCCTCGCAACCGCACGCGGATCCGAATGAAAGGCTCGGTCCCCGATCACGTTGTCGGCGCCCGGCACGCTGAGATCCAGCACCGGCGCGGTGACGACGTCGATTCCGGCGGCGGCACAGTCGAGGCCAATCAGCGCGCCGGTCAGCCAGGCGGCGCGCGTAGCGGCAGCGCGGTCGGCATCAAAGAGCCGACCGAGCGCCGCGGCGGGCGGATGCACCTGCCAGGCGGGTGGACGGAGGCGTGCGACCCGGCCCCCTTCCTGATCGAGCATCAGGACGGCCGGCGGTGGGAGGACCTGACGAAGGCGCGTCGCAAGGGCCGCGAGCCCCTTCGGACTCTCGATATTGCGAGCAAACAGGATGACCCCGGCCGGCGGGTGCGCGGTAAAGAGAGCGGCCTCCCGGGGAGTGAGCGACGGGCCGGCTATGCCCACGATCGCGGCGCGCATGACGACCCGCCCCGCTCGCGGGACCGCTGATCAGAAGGCGGCGATGGTGCAGCCGCTTCCCTTGGCGCGGACGGTGGCGCAGAAGCGCGTCGCCTCGGCGATGTCGGCAAAGCCGCCGGTCCTGAGCCGCCAGAAGATATGGCCGTCCACGTCGACCTTTTCGACCCGCGGCTGGCGGGCATCAAACAAGTTCGGGAGTGCAGCCTGCAGCCGCTGCCATTCCCGCATCGCCCCTTGCTCGGAGCTCATCGCAGCGAGCTGGACCTCTGTGGCGGGACCGGTGCCCGCGGCCGGGGGAGGCGGGACGGCGGCCGATGCAGCGGCCAACTGCAGGGGCGGCGGCGACGGCGGCGGCAGCGGCAGGCGGTTCGTGGCGGGTGCCGGAGGAGCAGCCGCGGTCTCGGCAGGAGGGGCGGCCGGAGCGACAGGATGTGAGGCGGGCGGGCTCCGCAGCGCCGCGAGATCCGGCGTCTGGGGCGGCGGGGCGAGGGTCGCCGTCGTGCCGGCCGGGGTGCCACTGAGGATCCGATCCGAAACGCCGGCCACATGCATACCGCCCGGATTGGCGGGCTTCACGCGCATCGGCCCCGGCGGGGCCGGGACGACGGGAATGCCACCGCCGCCGCCGCCAACCATTGACCAGACGCCGACCAGCACCACCAGTGCCCCGCCGATCGCGGCCGCGATCAGGCTCAGCCTTCGGGTGGCCGGATCGGCGCCTGCGGGGCGCCGGCCGATGCGATAGCCGGGAGGGGGAATTTCAAGCTCGTCGCGCACTCTTAACGCATCTCCTCAACCGGAGTGACCCCAAGGACAGAGAGGCCGGCGCGGATCACACTCGCCGTGGCCGCCACCAACGCTACCCGGGCCCGCGTTTCGACCAGGCGATCCGGGTTCAGGAAGCGCACCGTCGAGTCTTCGCGTCCGCGGTTCCACAGGATATGAAAGTCGCCGGCTAGATCATAGAGGAAAAAAGCGATTCGGTGAGGCTCCCGGGACCAAGCTGCGACCTCGACGAGGCGCGGAAAGGCGATCAGGCGGCGGATCAGCGACCCCTCCTGCTCGCCTCCGATGGCTTCGAGCGGGACCTCGGCCAACGCCTGATCGGTGCTCTCCGCGGCACCCAGCATTTCCGCCGCGGCTCGCAGTACCGAGCGGCAGCGGGCATGCGCATACTGGACGTAGAACACCGGGTTCTCCCGGGTCTCGGCGACTGCCTGATCGAGGTCGAATTCCATCTGCGCGTCCGCCTTGCGCGTCAGCATGATGAAGCGTACGGCGTCGCGCCCGACCTCTTCGATCAGGTCGCGGAGCGTGATGTAACTGCCGGCGCGCTTGGACATCCGCACCGGCTTGCGATCACGCACTACGTGCACGATCTGACAGAGCACGACCTCAAGGCTCGCCTCGCGGTTCGAAAGCGCGGCGACTGCCGCCTGCATGCGCTTGACATAGCCGCCATGATCGGCGCCGAGCACGTCGATCAGTAATTCCGCGCCGCGCGCGATCTTGTCGGCATGATAGCCGATATCGTTCGCGAAATAGGTATTCGAGCCGTCCGATTTGCGTAGCGGGCGGTCCGTTTCATCTCCAAAAGCGCTGGCTCGGAAGAGCGTCTGCTCACGCGGCTCCCAGTCCTCGGGGAGCTTGCCCTTGGGCGGGGGGAGCTTGCCTTCGTAGAGCAGTCCGGCCGCGGCGAGGCGGCCGATCGCACGATCGGCCGCGCCGGCCTCGAGGAGCGCGCGTTCGGACGTGAAGACGTCCGGGATCACGCCGAGGAGCGCGAGATCCTCGCGGATCGCGCGCATCATCTCGGTGATCGCGAATTCGCGCACGATCGCGATCGTCTCTCTCGATGGCTGCAGCGGATCGGGCCTCGCGAGCGCGTCGGCGTATCGATCCCTGAGCGCAATTCCGACGGGTATCAGGTACTCACCCCGATATTGCAGCCCGCCGGGAACCGCCACAGAAAATTCCTCGGGCGGGATCGGAATTCCGACCGCCTCGAGATAGCGCCAATAGGTTGCCCAGGCCAGCGCCTCAACCTGCGCGCCGGCATCGTTGATGTAGTACTCCCTGGTGACCGCGTAACCTGCCTTGGCGAGCAGGCTGGCGAGCGCGTCACCGACCACGGCGCCGCGGCAATGGCCGACATGCATCGGGCCGGTCGGATTAGCGGAGACATATTCGACGTTCACGTGCTTGCCGGCACCACTGGCACTATCGCCGTAATTGAGGCCGGAACGGAGAATTTCGCGGATCGCCTGTTGCTCGGCGGTGCGCTTGAACTCGGGGCGAAGCGTGATGTTCAGAAAGCCCGGCCCGGCGACCCCGGATGCAGCGATGCTCGAGGTGGTAGCGAGATTGGCATTAAGAGCCTCGTTCAAGGCCAATGCGGCCTCCCGCGGCGAGCGGCGAAGCCGTGCCGAGGCAACGAACGCAACGTTCGAGGTCAGATCCCCGTGCGCCGGATCACGTGGTGGATCGACCTGGAATTTCAGCGTCTGCCAGGAGATTTCCGGGAAGGCACGGGCGAGGACCGCGAGCATTTCCTGGCGAGGCCGGGCGTAAGGATCGTTTGCCATCGTTGCCTCAGCCGGGGACCGAGAGATCGGTGAGCCGCCGATGCTCGTCGAGTGCGTAGCGATCGGTCATGCCGGCGATATAGTCGGCGACGGTGACGGCGACGGCGCCGGGGGTGGCGCGGTGCTGCCATTCCGCCGGCAGCAGCGTGGGATCGGCTTCGAGGAGGGAGAACAGCTCGCTGATCAGGCGGCGGGCCTTGCTGGTCATGCGGTTGACACGCCAGTGCCGGTACATATGCGCAACGAGGAATTCCTTGATCGCGGCATTGGCGTCCGCCGCACGGGGGCTGAACGCAATCACCGGCCGACCGGCATGGCGAATCGCATCGGCGTCATGCGGCGCGAGGGTGGCGAGGCGAGCCGCCGATTCTGCCGCCAGATCGCTGATCAACCGATCGATGACACGGCGGATCGTTTCGTGCCTCAGCCTCGGTTCGGAGGCCTCTGCGGCGGCCGCTCGTGCCTCGGCGAATGCATCGCCGACCAGCGGCAGATCGGCGATCTCAGGCAGTCCAAAGAGGCCGGCACGCATGCCGTCATCGAGGTCGTGGCTGTGGTAGGCGATGTCGTCGGCAAGCGCCGCCACCTGTGCCTCTGCGGATGGATGGCTCGACAGTAAAAGCGGATGCCGGCGATCGTATTCGGCGATGTAGGGCGGCGGATGGACCAGTGGGCCATTGTGCTTGGCCAGCCCCTCCAGGGTCTCCCAAGTGAGGTTCAGGCCGTCGAAGGCAGCGTAGCGCGCTTCGAGCAGCGTCACCACCCTGAGGCTCTGTGCGTTGTGATCGAACCCGCCGAACGTGCGCATGCGCGAATCAAGCGCCTCTTCGCCGGCGTGACCGAAAGGCGTATGCCCAAGATCGTGGGCGAGAGCGAGTGCCTCGGAGAGATCCTCGTCGAGCCCGAGCTGGCGGGCAGCGGAGCGGGCGATCTGCGCCACTTCGAGGCTGTGAGTGAGGCGGGTGCGGAAGAAGTCGCCCTCGTGATTGACAAAGACCTGCGTCTTGTATTGGAGCTTGCGGAAGGCGGAGTTGTGGACAATGCGGTCGCGGTCGCGCTGGAAGGGAGTGCGGGAGGGCGCCTCTGCCTCCGGATATAGCCGGCCGCGACTCGAATCGGGGCGAACGGCGTAGCAGGCGTGGGGCATGCGCCGGGCTTACCATCCGCACCTGGTGGCAGCAATCGGGCGGCATCGATTGGCATCTGGCAGAGGGGGAAGCGAGGCATGGCGAGCGAACGGTCGGAGCAATTGGAGTGCCGGGCACTGGGCAAAGGCGGGCTCATGGTCTCGGCGATCGGGCTTGGCTGCATGCCGCTCTCCGGGGTGTACGGCACCGCCGAGGACAGGGCGTCTGAGGACCTGATCCGCCATGCGATCGATGCCGGCGTCACACACCTGGACACCGCTGACATGTATGGCTGGGGTCAAAATGAGGAGTTGCTCGGCCGGGCAATCAAAGGGCGGCGTGAGCGTGTCATCTTGGCGACGAAATTCGGCAACGTGCGCCGCGACGGCGGGCCGAACGAGATCAATGGCAAGCCTGAATACGTGCAGCAGGCCTGCGAGGCGAGCCTCAGGCGACTCGGCGTCAACGTCATCGACCTCTACTTTCAGCACCGCGTCGATCCCAAAGTTGCGATCGAGGACACGGTGGGCGCGATGGCGCGGCTGGTTGAACAGGGCAACGTGCGGTTCCTGGGCCTCTCCGAGGCAAGTCCCGAGACCATCCGTCGCGCCCACAAGGTGCATCCGATCGCCGCCGTGCAGACGGAGTATTCGCTGCTTTATCGAGCCGAGGCCGAAGCGACACGGCAAACGACGAGGGCACTCGGCATCGGGTTCGTTGCCTATTCGCCGCTCGGCCGGGGATTTCTCACCGGCCAAATCCGGCAACTTTCGCAAATCGATGGCCGGCGTGCCCAACACCCACGCTTCCAGGCGGAGAACTTCGCCCACAACCGCGCCTTGGTCGTGGGGTTCGAAGCGCTGGCCGAGCGGAAGAAGTGCACACCGGCACAGCTGGCGCTGGCGTGGCTGATCGCGCAGGGGCCGGACGTGGTGGCCATTCCGGGGACGCGGCGGATCGAGCGGCTGGAGGAGGATATTGGCGCGCTCGCCGTCCGGCTGACGGCGGAAGAGATCGCGGAGATCTCCGCCACCGTGCCGCCCGGTTCAGCCGCCGGCGCGCGCTATCCGGCGGCCGGTATGCGAACTGTCCAGCTCTGAGGCCTGCGCGTCCCGGGGCGGGTTCAATCATGGGCGCCGATGGCCTATATTGGGGCCCATGGAAAACCAGGGTTTCTCCGTCTCCGGGCGCGCGGCGGCACGGATTGCCGAGTTGGCGGCGGCCGCGCCCGAGGGGCCCGCCCTCCGCATCGCCGTACTGGCCGGCGGTTGCAGCGGGTTCCAATACCGCTTCGCCCTCGACGCAAGCGCCGAGCCTGACGATATCGTCATCACAGCTTCAGGGGCGCGCGTGGTCATCGATCCGACCAGTCTTGACCTCCTGGCGGGGGCCGAGCTCGACTTCACCGACGAGCTGATGGGAAGCCACTTCACGGTGCGCAATCCGAACGCGACCTCTTCCTGCGGGTGCGGCAGCAGCTTCGCGGTTGACTGACGCGGCGCTGATGCAGCTCGCCACCTGGAACGTTAACTCGATCCGGGCGCGGCGTCGGCACGTCTCGGAATTTCTGGAGCGGCGGCAGCCGGATTACCTCTTGCTGCAGGAGACCAAGTGCGAGGCTGCCCACTTCCCCGGTGTCGAGTTCAAGGCGCTTGGCTATGAAGCGGCGGTCGTCGGGCAAAAGGGTTACAACGGCGTTGCGGTGCTGGCGCGCCAGCCACTCCAGGTGCGGCACAGCCGTCTGCCGCGGCTGAGGGAAGGCCCGGCCGAGGCGCGTTACCTCGAAATTGCGGCCGCTGGATTTGGCCTGATCGACGTCTACGTGCCGAACGGGAACTCCGGTGGGGCGCCGGGATTTGCCGCCAAGCTTGGGTTTCTCTCCCATCTCGCCGAACGGCTGGAAGCCCTGCTTGCCGAGGACGTGCCGCTCTTCATCGGCGGAGATTTCAACGTTTGCCCTACGGAAGAGGACGTTGCAGCCGGAGTGCTCGGTCCGGAGGACGCCCTGGTTCGTCCGGAATCCCGCGCCGCCTTCCGCCGGCTCATCTGGCTTGGCTTGACCGATGCCGTCCGGGCGCTCAAGCCAAACGGGCGCGCGTACACGTTCTGGGATTATCAGGGGGCTGCATTCGAGCGGGATCTTGGGATGCGCATCGACCATGTGCTGCTCTCGCCGATACTCGCCGAGCGGCTGAGAGAGGTCGAGATCTGCCGCGATGAACGCGCCCGGGAGCAACCTTCGGATCATGTGCCGGTACTGGTTCGCCTGGATTGGCCAGCGATGCCGGCAGCGCGCCCCGAGGGGAAATGACCGCGAGCAGATAACTCGGAGAAAATAACCGGGGCAAATAGGCGGGTGGGAGTATCCGAGGGAAGAAGGGGCCGGTTTCGCGTGCGACGCCTGTGCGTGTTGATCGTTCTCCTGGCCTTCGTTGGCGTGCCGAGAGGACCGCGTGAGGCCTTGGCGAGCGTGGCAGCCGCGCCGGCGGCAGCCTCTCCGGCTTCGGTCTGCCGCAAGCTCGGCACCGACGACCGGCTGCGCGAGATCCCGCGTTCGCTCGTACCGACGGCCGCCCGACTGTTCGGGCTCGAGGCCATGCCCGCGGCACAAGTGCAGCGGAGCACCGTTTTCCGCTGCTTCGAAGGCCAGGTTCTGGTCTGCACCTATGGCGCCAACCTGCCCTGCGGCAAGGCAGATACCCGGCGGGATCTGGCCGGTGCCACCGAGTGGTGCACGAAGAATCCCGATGCCGACTTCATTCCGATGTACGTGACCGGGCATGGTACGATCTACCGCTGGCGGTGCCACGACGGGAAAGCGGTCATCAGCGCCGCCATCTTCACCGTCGATCCACGCGGTTTCATCACTGAGTTCTGGAAGCGGGTGGCTCCATGATCCGGCCCAACGCTTTCCGAAGTGTGTTTTGCCAGGCTCGCCTCGGACGGTTGGTCTGAACCCATTGTTTGTTGCCGTGGCCTCTCGATGCAGGCGAGATCATGGAAATCCGACCTGAGGGTCCCGAAGAGGGTGACGCGATCCGGTCGGTGATCACCGCTGCCTTCAAGACTGCGAAGCACAGCAACAACAGAGAAGCAGCGATCGTCGACGCGCTTCGCGCCGGTGGCGCGATGACCGTCTCGCTGGTGGCCCTCGACCAAGGAGCGACTGTCGGGCAGGTCGCGTTCTCTCCGGTTACGATAGATCGCAGAGACCCCGGGTCGTCCGGGGGATGGTTCGGGTTGGGGCCGGTTTCGGTGCGGGCGGATTGCCAAAGTATCTGCTTCACCGGCCGCGTTCCGAGCGGGATGGTCCGCTATCATCCCCGATTCAACGCCCGATAGCCGGGCCGCATCGGTCTGGCCCTGATGAGGTCACGGGTCCAGACTGCCTGTCGGAGGAAGGGCAAGGATGGATCTCGCCGGCACCGGGGATTCCGTTCGCAGTGAGCCGGGTAGCGGCGCCCCGGCGCGACGCCGCGCTCTGATCGCTGCCTGCCTCGCGCATAGCCTGCACGATGGCTACACGGATCAGCTCTACGCGCTGCTGCCCGTCTGGCAGGCGCAATTCGGTTTGTCGTACGCAGGACTCGCGGTTGTCCGTGCGCTCTATTACGGAACGATGAGTGCGCTGCAGATACCAGGCAGCCGGTTGATCAAGCCACTCGGCGGGCGGACGGCCCTCGTGCTGTCGACTATCGTCGCCGCGTCGGGCTTTCTTCTGATGGGTCTCCCGCTCGGCTTTGCGGGGCTCTGTGGTGGCCTCATGCTGGCCGGTGCAGGATCGAGTGTCCAACATCCTCGAGCCTCCCTTCTGATAACGAACGCGTATGAAGGCAGTTCGCGTGGCCCGCTCGGGATCTACAATTTCGCGGGCGACCTGGGCAAAGCGACGCTCCCGGCAATGGTGGCCGTGCTGCTCTCTCTACTGATGTGGCGTTCCGTCGTTGCCCTCATGGCACTCTTGGGATTTGCAGTCGGGGTCATGCTCTTTAGGATGATCCCGAACCGACCCCCGCAGTACGTTCCCGATCCGATGCAGCCGGCTCGGGCGAAGGAGCATTCAGGCTTCGGCCTTCTGATGGCGATCGGCGCGCTCGATACGGCGGCGCGGATGGGATTCCTCCTGTTCCTGC
>JBOHMK010000174.1:0-5567 GCA_050730115.1 Acetobacteraceae bacterium | reverse complement strand
GCATGGAGGTGACGCAGTTCACCTATTTCCAGCAGATGGGTGGCATTCCATGCGCCCAGCCGTCGGTCGAGTTCACCTACGGCCTCGAGCGGCTGGCGATGTATGTGCAAGGGGTGGCAAGTGTCTTCGATCTCGATTTCAACGGTGCCGGCGTCAGCTACGGAGACGTTTTCCGGCGCGCCGAGCGCGAGTTTTCAACCTACTATTTCGAGCATGCGGATACTGACCTGCTGGCGCGGCAGTTCGCCGACGCCGAGCAGGAGTGCCGGGCACTGCTCGAGGCGAAACTCGCACTTCCGGCCTACGACCAGTGCATCAAGGCGAGCCATCTCTTCAACGTCATGGATGCGCGGGGCGTGATCAGCGTCGCCGAGCGGGCGGCAATGATCGGCCGGGTGCGCGCGCTGGCCAAGGGATGCTGCGAGGCCTGGCTCGGGGCCGAGGCGGGCTGACAGGTGCCGGAACTGCTGCTCGAGCTTCTGAGCGAGGAGATTCCTGCAGGCTGCCAGGCGCGTGCGGCCGCCGACCTCGCGCGCCTGACCGTGGCCGCGCTCTCTCCGCTGGCGCTCGCCGAAATCAAAACCTTTGACGGGCCGCGGCGCATTGCCCTCGCAGCCGAGGTCCTCGCGACCGCCGTCAACCGCGGAATTCATGAGCGTGGGCCACGGATCAGCGCGCCTCAAGCAGCTCTTGCAGGGTTTTTGCGCAAGCACGGCGCGACCAAAGCCGAGGTGCGGGAGGTTGGCGGCTACTGGATGCTGGAGAGAGAAGAACCTCCTCTGGCCGCCGCCGATTGGATCAGAGGTGCGTTGCCCGCTCTCCTCCGGCGCTTTCCCTGGCCGAAATCGATGCGCTGGGGAACCAGCAGCTTCACCTGGGTGCGGCCGCTGAGAAGGATTGTTTGCATTCTCGATGGCGCGATCGTGCCGTTCGGCCTGGCCGAGGGCGACGATGACGGGCACAACCTGGTCTCCGGCAACCTGACCGAAGGGCACCGGTTCCACGCGCCGGGGGCATTCGTGGTCACCTCGGCTGCCGACTGGCAGGCTGGTTTGCGTCAACAGAAGGTCATCGCGGACCGGGAAGAACGCCGCCAGCGGATCCTGGACGGGATCGGCGAACTCGCCGGGAAACATGGTCTGCCCTGCGATCTTGGCGAGGATGGCGCGCTGCTGCTGGACGAGGTCTCGGGGCTCGCCGAATGGCCGGTCGTCCTGATGGGGACGATCGACGAGCGGTTCATGGATCTGCCGCCCGAAGTCATGCGCGTGATGATGCGAGTCAATCAGCGCTACTTCGCATTCACGGGCGAGGATCGCGGGCTCGCGCGACAATTTGCGTTCGTCGCCAACATCGAGGCAGCGGACGGCGGGGCGGCCATCATCGCCGGCAACGAACGCGTGCTCAGCGCCCGGCTCGCCGATGCCCGGTATTTCTGGGATCTCGACCGCCGCATGCCACTCGAAGCGCGCCTGCCGAAGCTCGAGCACGTGGTGTTTCACAGGCACCTCGGCAGCCAGATGGCGCGCGTCCGAAGAATCGTCGATCTGGTGGGCCACATTGCACCCACGGTAGGCGCGGAGGCGGCACTCGCCGAGCGGGCAGCGCTGCTCGCCAAAGCCGACCTCGTGAGCGGCATGGTCGGCGAGTTCGCAGAGCTTCAGGGTGTCATGGGCGGCTACTACGCCGCGAATGACGGCGAGGCGGAAACTGTCGCCAAAGCGATCCGCGAGCACTATTCCCCCCAGGGCCCGGACGATGCGGTGCCGACGGCGCCCGTTTCCGTGGCCGTAGCACTCGCCGACAAGCTCGATCTCATCTCCGGATTCTTTGCCATCGGCGAGAAGCCGACGGGATCGGGGGATCCGTTCGGGTTGCGCCGCGCCGCACTCGGTATCATCCGGATCGTGCGCCTGAACGCGCTCCGCCTCAACCTCGTCTCCCTGATCGAACGCTGGCGCGCCTTCGTGGTGCAACAGCGTGGCGCGGACCGCACCGTGCTGCCGGATACCGCGACGCTGGAAACGCTCCCCGAACAGGTGCTGGCCTTCGTCGTCGAGCGGCTCCGGGTCGCACTGCGCGGGGAAGGCGCGCGGCATGACGTGCTGGCCGCGGTTTTTTCTGCCGGTCGGGACGACGATATCTTCCGTCTGCTGGCGCGGGCAGACGCCCTCACCGATCTGCTCGCCGACCGCGAAGGTGCCGATCTGCTGATCCTCTACCGCCGCGCCGCCAATATTCTGCGGATCGAGGAGCGAAAGGACGGGCCATTCCATGACCGGCCCGAAGCGGGCTATCTCCGCGCCCCGGAAGAAAAGGCACTGGCGGAAGAACTGGCGCTGGTGCAAAGGGACGCTGGCGCGCTGATCGCCGAGGAACGATTCGGCCCGGCGCTCAGACGGCTGGCCCGCCTTCGCCTGCCCCTCGACTCCTTCTTCGAACGTGTTACCGTCAACGCAGAGCAGCCTGAACTGCGCCGCAATCGACTGAATCTTCTGAATGGCGTCCGCAGAATGATTGACCGGATCGCCGATTTTTCCGAGGTCGAAGTTCCCGGGGAAGAGGGCCGAGGATGACAAAGTGGGTTTACAGCTTCGGCGCCGAGCTCTCGGAGGGCCGTGCCGGGATGCGCAACCTGCTCGGCGGCAAGGGGGCGAACCTCGCGGAGATGGCCTCGATCGGCCTGCCGGTACCGCCCGGCTTCACCATCACAACCGAGGTCTGCAGCGCCTATTACCGCAACGACCGGCAATATCCTGACGATCTCCAACCGACGGTAGCCGCAGCACTCGCGCGGGTGGAAGGGGCGGCCGGCCGCCGCTTCGGAGATCGCCGCCAGCCGTTGCTGGTCTCGGTCCGTTCCGGGGCGCGGGCCTCGATGCCGGGGATGATGGACACCGTGCTCAATCTCGGGCTGAACGACGAGACCGTCGAGGGCCTCGGAGAGACTGCCAACGACCAGAGGTTCGCGTGGGACAGCTATCGCCGCTTCATCCAGATGTACGGCAGCGTGGTGCTCGGCGTCGATCATCATCGCTTCGAGGAGATCATCGAGCATCTGAAGCTCGATACCGGAGTGAGCACCGATCCCGAGCTTGCCGCCGCAGATTGGCACCGCGCCGTGGCGGCGTACAAGGACCTGGTCGAGGCGGAAACCGGCCGCGCCTTTCCTCAGGATCCCGAAGAACAGCTCTGGGGTGCGATCGGCGCGGTATTCGGCAGCTGGATGAATCCGCGCGCCATTACCTATCGCCGCTTGCACGAGATTCCCGTGGAGTGGGGGACCGCGGTCAACGTCCAGGCGATGGTCTTCGGCAACATGGGTCAGGATTGCGCGACCGGAGTCTGCTTCACACGCGATCCTTCCACCGGCGAGAATGTGTTCTTCGGTGAGTACCTCGTGAATGCGCAGGGCGAGGATGTGGTCGCCGGCATCCGCACGCCGGCGCCGCTTTCTAAGGCGCGTGCCAAGCCGGGCGAGTGCAGCATGGAGGAAGTACTGCCGGAGGCCTATCGCGAGCTTTCCGAGGTCCGGCACCTGCTCGAGCGCCACTATCGGGACATGCAGGACATCGAGTTCACGGTCGAGCGCAGCCGGCTCTACCTGTTGCAGACACGCACCGGCAAGCGCACGGCGGCGGCCGCGCTCCGGATTGCCGTCGAGATGGCGACCGAAGGCCTGATCGAGCAGCGTGACGCAGTCGCACGTGTCGATCCCGCCAATCTCGACCAGCTTCTGCATCCGATGCTCGATCCGAACGCACCGCGGCGGCTGCTCTCACAGGGGCTGCCGGCGTCTCCGGGGGCCGCTTCGGGGGTCGCGGTGTTCAGCGCCGACGAAGCGGAAATGCGCGGCGCACGCGGCGAGGCGGTGGTGCTGGTCCGGATCGAGACCAGTCCCGAGGACATCCACGGCATGCATGCTGCCAAGGGCATTCTCACCACCCGCGGCGGCATGACGAGCCACGCCGCCGTGGTGGCGCGCGGCATGGGGCGGCCGTGCGTGGCAGGCGCCGGCGGCATCACCGTCGATTACGGCCAGCAGACTCTTTCCGCCGGCGGCACGACAGTCCGCGCCGGCGAAACCATCACCCTCGACGGCGCCACCGGGGAGGTGTTCATCGGCGCCGTTGCGATGGTCGAACCGGCGCTCTCCGGCGACTTTGCGACGCTGATGGAATGGGCCGACCGCTGCCGGCGCCTCCGCGTGCGGGCCAATGCCGAAACCCCGCTCGATGCCGAGACCGCGCGGCGGTTTGGTGCCGAGGGCATCGGGCTTTGCCGCACCGAGCACATGTTCTTCAATCCGGAACGCATCGGCGCGGTGCGTCAGATGATCATGGCGCCGGACGAAGCCGGAAGGCGGGCGGCGCTCGCCCGGCTGCTGCCGTTTCAGCGCGATGATTTCATCGCGCTCTTTCGCATCATGGCCGGGCTGCCGGTGACGATCCGTCTGCTCGACCCGCCGCTGCACGAGTTCCTGCCGCACGCCGAGCGGGAGCTGGCCGAGGTCGCGCACGCGCTCGGGACCGACCTCGAAGCGATGCGCCGGCGCGCCCTCGAACTGGCCGAAGCAAATCCGATGCTCGGGCATCGCGGCTGCCGCCTCGGCATCAGCTTTCCGGAGATCTACACGATGCAGGCGCGCGCGATCTTCGAGGGTGCACTGGCGATCGAGCGCGAAACCGGCAATGCGCCGCTGCCCGAGATCATGATTCCGCTGGTCGCCACCAAACGGGAGCTCGAGATCACGCGCGGACTGGTGGAACGGGCGGCCAAGCAAACGTTTTTCGAGGCCGGGCGGGAGACCGCCTATACCATCGGCACAATGATCGAACTGCCGCGCGCATGCCTGATGGCGGATCAGATTGCCGAGGTCGCGGATTTCTTCAGCTTCGGAACCAATGACCTGACGCAGACAACCTTCGGGCTTTCCCGCGATGATGCCGGCAAATTCCTGCCGCATTATGTCGAGGTCGGAATCCTGGACAAGGATCCGTTCGTCTCCCTGGATGCGGCAGGCGTCGGCATGCTGATGCAGATTGCGGCCGAGAAGAGCCGCCGACAGAAGCCGGGCCTCAAGCTTGGCATCTGTGGCGAGCACGGCGGCGACCCGGCAAGCATCCGCTTTTGTGAGACGCTGGCGCTCGATTACGTCTCCTGCAGCGCCTATCGGGTCCCGGTGGCACGGCTGGCGGCCGCTCAGGCAGCGCTGGCAGAAGCCGAGACGGTTCCGGGCGACTGACCCGCGCCTGCGACGCCGGTGTCGCGAAACCGCACCTCGCCGACACCCTGCGCCGCCTCATCGCCGGCCCCACACCGCTCTCATCGCGAGTTTCATACCGGCCGTAAGCCGATCCGCCCTGAATGAAACCGGCCGCAGACTGAGGAGTGGGAGGCGCCGCCAAAGATGGGGACGGCGGCGCAGCGGGCCACGGCGCCCATCGGGGCAAACATGCCCTCCGCGGGAGGAAAAAACCTCGTGCGGCTATGGAACCCTTCCGGACCGGCACCTACATGTGGCGCCTTCGCAGCTGGAAGAACGTAAATGCCAAACCCCCCAAGAC
>JBOHMK010000173.1:0-11560 GCA_050730115.1 Acetobacteraceae bacterium | reverse complement strand
GCTCCCACTACCGGGGAGCTTCGAATCGAACCACGCCGAGTCGTGTCAATGGTTAAATGGGTTTGGAGCCTAGTGGCAGGAAAATGCGCGGGGCCCCGCACCCGGCCATGGCCAAGCCTTTGCCATCCCTTCTTTTGAAGTTCGGGGTCTGGGGCCTCAGGCCCCCGAGGTCCCATTGGGCGGGTCAAGGGCGGAGCCCTTGCCCTGGCCTTTCAGCAAACTCCTGGACCTGTGCCGGGCTGACGCGCGCTCAGAACAGGCGCCCGCCGTCCGGGACCGGGAAATCCGGGCGGATCAGCACCACCGCACCGTCCTCGTCCGGCACGCCGAGGGTCAGCACCTCGGATCGGAATGGGCCGATCTGCCGCGGCGGGAAATTGACGACCGCCAGCACCTGCCGGCCGATCAGCCGGTCCGGCGCGTAGTGCTCGGTGATCTGTGCCGAGGAGTTCTTGCGGCCGATCTCCGGCCCGAAATCGATCACCAGCGTGAGCGCGAGTTTGCGGGCCTCGGGGAACGGCGCCGCCTCGACGATCGTGCCGGTGCGGATCTCCAGGCGCTCGAAATCCGCGATAGTGGCGCTCATATGCTGCTCTCCTGGCGGTGCGTTCCTCCCGGTCTCCGATTGGTGATGGATCCAGGGCGCGTTGCCAACCCCGCGGGGGCATGCGAGCGTTAGTGCCCGCAGCGACACTCCGGCAGCGATATAGGGGAAGCGGCATGCGGGACTTTCATTTGCCCGGTCGGAGCGTGGCCTT
This sequence comes from Acetobacteraceae bacterium, assembly GCA_050730115.1. GTDB lineage: Bacteria > Pseudomonadota > Alphaproteobacteria > Acetobacterales > Acetobacteraceae > JAKAWQ01. The sequence goes on along the minus strand of JBOHMK010000173.1, from coordinate 10,802 downwards.
CGGCACGCACGGCATGGCCGCGACCTCGATGCCGGCGGCGAGCCTCACCGCGCTCGGCATCCTCCGCGCCGGTGGGAATGCGCTCGATGCCGCGGTGGCAGCGATGGCGGTGCTCACGGTAATCGAGCCGCAATCGACCGGCATCGGCGGCGACTGCTTCTGCCTTTACGCGCCGGCGGGCACCGGCCGCGTGGTGGCACTGAACGGCTCGGGGCGCGCGCCGGCGGCCGCCGACCTCTCGTGGTATGACGCCCGCGGCCTCTCCTCGCTCGAGCACGATTCCGCGCACAGCGTCACCGTGCCCGGGGCGATCTCCGCCTGGCAAACCTTGCTTGCCGCCCACGGCACCAGAGGCCTCGATGAACTGTTGCAGCCGGCGATTCGTTTCGCGGAGGAGGGGTTTGTCGTCCATCCGCGCGTTGCCTTCGACTGGCGCCTGGTGGAAGAGAAGCTCCGCAAAAATGGCGCGGCGGCATTCCTGCCGCGCGGGCGCGCGCCGGCGGCGGGTGAACGCTTCACCCCGACCGGTCTCGCAGCGACGCTGCGCGCAATCGCCAAGCAAGGTGCGCGCGCCTTCTATGAGGGCCCCGTTGCTGCCGACATGGTGGCGGCCTTGCGTGCGCATGGCGGCCTGCACACCGAGGCGGATTTTGCCGCCGGCCTCGAAGGCGCCGCGTTCGTGACCCCGATTCGCAGCTCCTGGCGCGGCTATGAGGTCTGGCAGTGTCCGCCGAACGGGACGGGCATCCTGGTGCTGATGCAGCTCGGCATCCTCGGCGGAATGGCGAGTGCAGCCGGCGGGCCGACCGGCGCACTCCGCCTGCATCGCCACGCCGAAGCGGCGCGGCTGGTGCAACGCGACCGCGACGCCTTCGTGGCCGACCCGGCGCTTGCGGCGGTGCCGGTCGCGCGGCTCCTGGACGAGGCGTATCTGAGCGGCCTCAGGGATTTGATCGACGATGACCATATGCGGCACGCTCTGCCGCCGGCGGGCCAGGTGGCGATCCCAGAGGTCGCAATGCCCGAGGTCGCAGCGCCGGCGCACGCCGATACCGCCTATCTCGCGGTCGTCGACCGGGACGGCAACGCGGCGAGCTTCATCAACTCGCTGTTCCAGAGCTTCGGCAGCGGCATCCTGGCCGAAAAATCGGGTGTCATGTTGCAGAACCGGGGCTTCAGCTTCAACCTCGTGCGCGGGCACCCGAATGCGATCGCCGGTGGCAAGCGGCCGATGCATACGATCATCCCGGGGATGGTGACGAAAGAAGGTCAGACAGTGATGCCGTTCGGCGTCATGGGCGGGCATTTCCAGCCGATGGGTCAGACGCTGTTCCTCACGAATTTTCTCGAATACGGCCTCGATATCCAGGAAGCGCTGGATGCACCGCGCGTCTTTCCGGCCTCGGGGACGCTGGAGATCGAGCGCGGCCTGCCGCTCTCGACGCTCGCCGGCCTCGAGGCCCGCGGCTGGCCGCTCACAGTCGTCGATCGCCCGCTCGGCGGCGGCCAGGCGATCTGGATCGATCGTGAAAAGGGCGTTCTTTCCGGAGGTTCGGATCCGCGCAAGGACGGCCTGGCACTCGGCTATTAACCCCGTGAGCGAACCCTGCGACCTGCCGGCCATCGAGGCGCGGCAGTTGATCGGCCAGAAGCGGCTCGGTGCAGGCGAGCTTCTGGAAAGCTGCATCCGGCGGATCGAGCGGCTGAACCCGGCCGTCAACGCGATCGTCGCCACCGACTATCCACGTGCGCGAGAAGAGGCCGCTCGCGTCGATGCGGCCGTGGCGCTTGGTGACGTGCTGGGGCCGCTCGCCGGCCTGCCGGTCGCCATCAAGGACCTTGAGGATACCGCCGGTCTCCGCACCACTTACGGCAGCCCGATCTTCGCCGCGCACGTGCCGGCCAGGGACCAGCGCATCGTGGCCGCGATCCGGGCCGGCGGCGGCATCGTCATCGGCAAGACGAACACCCCTGAATTCGGCGCCGGCGCGAACACCCGCAACAGCGTCTATGGCGCGACCGGCAATCCGTTCGATCCGACGAAGTCGGCTGCCGGCTCTTCCGGCGGTTCGGCGGCCGCACTCGCCACCGGCATGGTGCCGCTCGCCTCCGGCTCGGACACCGGAGGCAGCCTGCGCAATCCGGCGGCGTTTTGCGGCATCGTCGGCTTCCGCCCGACTCCGGGCCTGGTTCCGAGCGAGAAGCGGCTGATCGGCTGGTCGGCGCTTTCCGTCGGCGGCCCGATGGCCCGCACGGTCGCCGACGCAGCACTGCTGCTATCGGTGATCGTCGGTGACGATGCCGCCGACCCGCTGGCCACGACCATTCACGGACGCAAGGTGCGGCGGGCGGAAGAATTCTTTCCGCTGCCGCCGATTGATCTTTCGTCGTTGCGTGTAGCACTCACACCGGATTTCGGGTTTGCCCCGACCGAACGCCACATCGCTGAAGTCTTTGCCGAAAAGTGCGGGTTGTTCCGCCATGTCTTTGCCCGCGCCGATGAAAACAGCCCCGATTGCACCGGCGCGGACGAGGCGTTCGCCGTGCTCCGCGCCACCGGCTTCCTCGCCGCCCATCTCGAGAAGGTCGAGACACGGCGGGCCGAGGTCGGCCCGAACGTGATCGCAAATGTCGAGGAAGGGCGCCGCTATTCTGCCGCCGATGTGGCGCGCGCCGAGGTGTTGCAGACCGCGCTCTATCGTCGCTGGCAACACTTCTTCGAGGACTACGATCTGATCCTCTCGCCCGCGATCACGATCAGCCCGCGCCCGTGGAGGGAGCTTTATCCGTCCAAAATCGACGGCGTGCGGACAACGAGCTACTTCCATTGGCTCGCACTCGCTTACGCGGTGACCTTGCCGGGCCATCCGGCGATCTCGCTCCCGGTCGGCTGCGACCGGGCCGGCATGCCGTTCGGCCTGCAGATCGTGGGTCCGCGTGGCGGTGATGCGAAGCTGCTGGCGGTGGCCGCCGCGCTCGAGGCGATGCTCGCAGGCGATGCCAGAACGGCCCGCCCGGTCGCGGATCTCGCCCGGCTCGCTGCCGCGCCGCCGATTGCCGAAAGCGAGGGATTCCTCGGCTTCGGCTGAAGCCGCGACCGCGCCCTGACCAGCACCGGCAACACCTTCATGATTTCGTTCATACGGTTGTTCTCACTCGACAACTGGATATCAACGAGGCCGGAGGCAATCTCGCGATCGGTCTCGATCATGTCGATGAGTTGGATCGTGTGGTCGTAGCAATCGCGAAGAAAGAGCTTGTTGCCGGATGAGACGAACGGCGTCTCCTCGCGGGCGATCGCATTCAGCATCTCGCGTTGTGGCAAGACGGCACGCCTTGCAGTCAGCAGATCCCGCTTCAGGTCGTCGATCGAAGCGATGGAAGGGGCCTGATCGTCGCTGGATCGGCGTCCGGTCCATTCGCCACCTTCCTTTTTCACGCCCTCCTGACGTTGTTCAAATTGGGACGGGCCTGGCGATCGCCAACAGCAGCGGACCCTCGTGGATGGCGCCGTTCCGGTCCTGGCACGTCGCCGAAATTTTCGAACAAGAGCGCCTGTAATCGGGTAGCAATCGCGCCTCCGCGCGCCCCTAACCGCCGCGGCGGCCGCCGAAGGCGTTGAAGGTGATCAGCGTATAGGTGTTCGCAACGCCGGGGAGCATCTGGATCCGTTCGGTGACGAACCGGCCGATATCGGCGCCCTCGTTGAGGTAGAATTTACCGAGCAGGTCGTACTGGCCGGAAGTGGAATAGAGCTCGGATAGCTCGGCGATCTCGTTGGCCGCACGTTCGGCAACGCGATAGGCGGTTCCCATCTCGCACTTGATCTGCACGAATATCGCGCGCATGGCGTGTCTCCCTTCGGCGCGAGTTGCAATCTGCCGGAGCAGCATGCAACGGCGATCAACATCGCGCCAGGGACGGATGGCGCGAGCCGGCCAATTTCACTATGCTGCACGCACGGCAGGGCGGGAGCGGAGGAGAAAGTGGAACTGGAACGCGCGCGGAAATCGCGCCTCAGCCCAAGGCCCGGCGGCCGGATCCTCGCCGATGCACTGGTTGCGCAGGGCATCGACCACGTCTTCGAGGTACCGGGCGAAAGCTATCTCGACGTGCTTGACGGCCTCTACGCCGTGCGCGAGCGACTGCAACTCATCACCTGCCGCTTCGAGGCCGGCGCGGTCAACATGGCCGAGGCATTCGGCAAGCTCGCGGGCCGTCCGGCAGCGGCGATGGTGACCCGCGGCCCTGGTGCCTGTCACGGCGCCGTCGGTGTGCATATCGCGGCCCAGGACAGCACGCCCCTGCTGCTGTTCATCGGCCAGATTCCACGGGATCAGCGGGATCGCGACGCCTTTCAGGAGATCGACTACCGGCGCCTGTTCGGCCCGGTTGCGAAATGGGTGACCGAGATCGACCAGGCGCGGCGGATTCCCGAGCTGGTGGCGCATGCGGTGGATGTCGCGGTCTCGGGTCGGCCCGGGCCGGTGGTGATCGCGCTTCCTGAGGACATGCAACGCGAAGTGGTCGACGTGCCGGACCTTGGGCCGGTGCCACTCGCAAACCCGCTTCCGGATCCGGCGGCGCTCACGCGCCTTTCCGCACTCCTGGCACGCGCAAAAAAGCCGCTTGCATTGCTCGGTGGGTCGCGCTGGAGCGAGGCTGGCCGGGCGGCCCTCCGGAGCTTCCTCACGCGGCATGCCGTTCCGGTCACGGTCGGCTTTCGGCGCCAGGCGCTCTATGACGGAACGCTCGAGAATTTCGCAGGAGATCTCGGGGTCGGATCCGATCCGGCGCTGGTCGCCAAGGCCAGGGAAGCGGATCTCGTGCTCGCCATTGGCAGCCGGCTCGGCGAGGCGGCGACGCAAGGCTACACCCTCTTCGACCCGGCGGGTGGTGTGCCGATCATCCATGTCTATCCGGATGCCGCCGAGATCGGGAGGGTATTTCGTCCCGCGCTCGGGATCGTCTCCGACCTCAACGCATTTGCCGAGGCGGCAGCCGCACTGGAGCCGCCGCGCATCGCCTGGCAGGGATGGACGCGCGAGCTGCGCGCGCTCCGCGAGGCCGGGCGGGTGGTGCCGGACTATGCCGGCCCGCTCAATCTCGGCCAGGTCATGCGTGATCTCGAGGCGCTGCTGGAGCCGGACGCGATCGTCACCACCGACGCCGGCAACTGTGCCACCTGGGCGCCACGCTTCATCAATTTCAGCGATCACCAGCGCTATATCGGACCGTGCAACGGCGCGATGGGGTATTCCGTGCCGGCGGCGGTGGCGGCGAAGATCGCCTTCCCCGAGCGGATGGTGGTGGCGATCGTCGGTGACGGCGGATTCCTGATGACTGGCCAGGAAATTGCAACCGCCTTCCACCATGGCGTGGCACCCATCGTGCTGGTGTTCAACAACCAGATGTACGGCACGATTCGCATGCACCAGGAGCGGCAGTTTCCCGCCCGTGTCTCCGGTACCGGCCTCACCAACCCCGACTTCGCGCGTCTGATCGAAGCCTTCGGTGGCCATGGCGAGACCGTGACCAGGACCGCGGAATTTGCTCCGGCGTTCCGCCGTGCGACAGCCAGCGGCCGGCCGGCGGTGATCGAGCTGGTGGCCAATCCCGAGCAGATCACGACCCGGGCGACGATCGCCGAGCTTCGCGCCGCCGCCCGGCCGGCCAAGGCGCAACCGGCGCTTCGCCGCGCAGCACCCGCCAAGCGAGTGGTCAAGAAGAAGCGCTGAGGCACCGATTTGGCGACATGGGGCGTGCTTGCGCCCCGGTCGGAAAGGACCCAACTTCGGCGGCAGGCGAACGGAGAGCGGCATGGCCGAAGCGGACGAGGCCGGAAAGGTGACGATACTGGGCCGGATCAAGGAGAAGCTCGTCGAGCGCAAGCAGGATTGGGCGCGCGACGGCCGGCTCCTCACGGGGAAGTACGCCACTCCGGAGCAACGCCTGCCGCCCGGGCAGCGCCTGGTCCGCGATTGGCCGGTGCTCGATCTCGGCCTGCAGCCGGAGGTCGCGCTGGCTTCATTCCGGCTTGATCTCGATGGCGCGGTCGGACACGCGCATAGCTTTTCCTGGGAAGCGTTCCTCGCCCTGCCTCAGGTCGAGGCCGTCTGCGACATTCATTGTGTCACGCAATGGTCGCGCTACGACAATCACTGGAAGGGGGTTGCGGCGCACACGCTGGTCGAACTTGTCGCGCCCTCTGCCGATGTCGCGCATATCGTATGTCACTCTTATGACGGCTATACGACCAACGTGCGGTTCGACCAGTTCGACCAGCCGGACGTGTTCCTGGTGCATCAGTGGGAAGGGAAGCCTCTACCGCGCGAGCATGGCGGGCCGCTCCGGATGCTGATCCCCCGGCTTTATTTCTGGAAGTCGGCGAAGTGGCTGCGGCGAATCGAGTTCGTGGCCGTGGACCGGCCTGGCTTCTGGGAGGTGCGCGGCTATCACAACAACGCCGACCCGTGGCGTGAAGAGCGCTACAGCTAGGCGGGCAACCATGAACGAAGATCTGCTGACCGATCGCCGCCTCAGGCCGCGTGACCGAAGCATTCGGGGCGCCGTCGGTGGCGTGGTCGAGATCCGGCGCGATCCTGCCGGCGTGCCGCACGTGCGCGCCGGAGAAAGGCGCGATCTCTTCTTTGGCCTCGGCGTCGCGATGGCCGAGGATCGCCTCTGGCAGATGGACCGGCTGCGCCGGCGTGCTCTCGGCCGGCAGGCGGAGATTCTCGGACGGAGCTATCTCGCGAGCGACCGCGCGCATCTGACTGTCGGGATCGACGAGATCTCGGCGCGCGATGCGGCAGCGCTGAACGAGTGTACGCTCGAGATCGTCGAAGCGTTCGTGGCCGGGATCAATCGCTCGATCGAAACGGCCGGGAGCGAGCTACCGATCGAATTCCGCCTGCTCGGTTATTCTCCCGAGCCGTTCTCGGTCCGGGACATCGTGGCGATCGGCCGCGGCATCTGGTGGTCGCTGAACGGCCGGATCGATGGGCTGGCCGCCGCCGAGGCGGCGCGGTTCCTGCCGACGGAGCCGCTGCGTCGGCTTTACCTGACCCCCGAAGCATCCGAGCATCCGGTACTTGGCGCACGGCCCGCGGCGAGTGCCGGGCGGTTTGCAGCCGGTACCGACGACGCCACGGGGAGCAACAACTGGGCGCTCGGCCCGGCGCGCACCGGGACCGGGGCCGCGATCCTTGCCGGCGACCCGCATCAGCCATTCTGGGTCCCTTCGAGCTGGTACGAGTTCGTGCTGGAGGGGCCCGACGATCATGCCGGCGGTGCCGGCCATCCCGGCTTGCCCGGTCTCTGGTGGGGCACGAATGGGACCGCCGCGTGGAGCATCACCAACAATGCGGGATCGACGCGTGACCTGTACCGCGAAAGGGTGAAGCCGGACGATGCGCGGCTCTATCGCGAAGCCGGCACCTGGCGCCAATTCCAGGAACGGCGGGTGAAAATTCCGATCCGCGGCGAGCCGGCAGAGGAACTCGCAATCCGCACCACCGTGCGTGGCCCGATCGTGAATGCGCTCATTCCGGCGGTGACGGAAGGGGGCGATCCGCCGCTCTCGCTTCGCTGGGTCGGTGCCGAGCATCTCGACGATCTCAAGGCGATGATCGCTCTCTCACGGGCAGAAAGCTGGCCGGCATTCCGCACCGCGCTCGAGGACTGGGCGGTCGCCGTCTTCAATTTCGTCTATGCGGATCGCAACGGGCATATCGGCTACCAGATGGCCGGCCGGATTCCGCTCCGCGGTCGCGTCACCTACGGGTTCCGTGACGCCGACAACCCTGACGATGCCTGGCAGGGCACGATACCGTTCGCAGCCCTGCCACACATCGATGATCCCGCGTCCGGCTTTGTCGCCAGCGCCAATCAGCGGATCGTTGATGAAGATTTCCCGTGGCCGATCTACGGGGCCTATTCGCAAGGCCATCGCGGCATGAGAATCGAGCAGGAACTGGCACCACCCAGGTTGGTGGATCGCGCCGCCAACGTCCGGCTGCAAAACGATATCGTCAACCACCGTGCCCGGCGCCTTTGCCCGCAGATCCTTCGTCTGCTCGGCGCCAGGAGCGAGCCTGCGGCGCGGCAGATCGCCTCGGCCCTCGCCGGCTGGGACGGCCGCTATCTCGGCGCGAGCGTTGCGCCGACGGTGTTCGAAACCTTCATGGGCCTCTGGCAGCGCGCCGTTCTCTCGCGGCATCTGCCGGCGCGGCTGATCGACCTCGCAGTGCAGCAAACCGGCCTCGCCGCGGCGCTGCTCGAAGGCGCCGAGCCCGGATATTTTCCCGAAGGCACGGCCGCGAAGGCCGCTGCCGTCGCCAGGGAAGCCTGCGACGCACTCACCGCGCGGCTTGGTCCGCGGCCGGAGGAATGGCGCTGGGAGCGTGTGCATATCGTGCGCTGGAAGCATCCGCTCTCCGCGATGACCGCCGATGATCGTTTCGATATCGGCCCCGCCGCGGTGGACGGCGGCTCGCACACCATCTGCAATACCGGCGGCGAACTTTCGCCGCACGAGGTAAACTCGGGCGCGGAATATCGGATCATCGTCGATTTCACCGAACCCGGGCACTTCCTGGCGGTGCAGAACATCGGCAACTCCGGCGACCCGGGCAGCCGGCACTACCGGGACCAGTTCGAAGACTGGAGAGCCGGCCGCTATCACGTGGTCGAGCTCGATTCCGCGCGCCTCGATGCGGAAGCGGTAACCGAGATCCGGCCACTCGATTCCTGAGCGGGCCGCTCAGTCCATCGCGCACTTCCCGGCGGCGGCGCGGGCGCAAGGCTCGAGCGGCGCGGGGTGCAGAGATCGGCAACGGGAGCGAAAGTTCCTTGCAGCCGCGGGCTCAGTCGCCCGGGTCAGGCTCCTTGCCGGCGTTCATGACGGCGTAGAGCCGGTTCATCTCCGCGTCGAACTCGGCCCACAGCGCCGCCCCTTCTCCAGCCGGGAGCAGGTCCTTCCCGAACCGGAATGCGTTGTCTTCCCGTATGATCGCGAGCTGGTCGGGCCACGGCATCGCGGTCGCCGACTTGACCAGTTCCAGCGTGGCGTGCAGGCGGCGGCGGACGAGGGCGACGATCTCGTCGCCTGGACCGGTGCACTGCCGGGGTGCGGTCGCGAAAAGGTCAGCCTGCGAATCGGACATGGGCGGAATCTAGCAGATAAGACCCGACGCTTGGTACCCTTATGGCGGGTCGGCTCAAGGTGGAAAGCGGTTGGTCTGGCTTCGGATCGGGATGTGTTATGGCGGATTGCCCCTCGCGGGAACTGACCGAAAGCAGCCGAACGGGCAGCCGTAAGGCCATTTTCCCCTGCTGCGGGCGCTGTGAGAAAGTGACGGCAGGAGAGGTCCCAGTGCCAATCGATTCGAGCAAATCGAAAGCGCTACGCCGTCCGATCAAACCGCCGCAGATCCTCTACGTCGGCTTGACCGGGATATCGCCGTTCGAAACCGGCTTTATTCGCGAGCGCGGCATCGCTCGTTTGAGACCAGAGAACTTGGCGAGCTCGCCGGAGAAGATATTGGAGTGGGTGCGGGCATCAGGGGCGAAGAAGGTCGCAGTGCACTTCGACGTCGATGTGCTCGCCCCTTCACTCTATGGGTTCCTGCTGTTGCACCAGCCCGACGCCGCCGCCGACGCATCGGATGACGTTCGACGAGGTTGCCCGCATCCTGAGCGCCGTCGATGCCGAGGCCGACATCGTGGGGCTGGCCATCACCGAATACCTGCCCTGGGCTGCAATCAGCCTGTCGCGGTTGCTGGCCATATTGCCACTACTCCGTTGAATCCGCGACACGGATTTCCAGTGGCAGTCGAGGGATAGAACATCACCCCGTACACCTACCCATGACATTTGTGGGCAAAGCTTCGAAAACCCTAGACGCGGCATTTTCGGCGCTAAAACACCCCGCAATGTCGATGACGAGATGAGCCTTCCGCCAAGAACGCCTGAAATAGCTGATATCGCCCCTGATTTCTCGAAGATAGTGACGCCTCTCGTCGTCGGTAAGAATCTTATCGATCTTCCGGGAATCGATGTCGTAGAACGCGACACGTTCCAGGATGTTTTCTGGCGTGTCATCGAGGACGATGATCAGGGCATCCTGCACCCTCTGCACAACCTTCCAGCATGGACTCATCAGACCGCTTGGCGGCAACGCGATAACGCAATTCCGACTCTCTTCAAGAAAGAGAACGTGCTGAAGGGCCTTCGCGACATCGCGCCGGAAACCATCGGGGCCCAGATGGCTCTTCCGGAGACGTTCGAGCGAGGTCCCGAAAAATCGCTCGGTTTCCACATCGAGATCGTAAAATCGCCGCTTGAGGAGGCCGGCCAATCTCGCTCCGATGGTGGTCTTGCCGACGCAGGAAATGCCGCCAACAAATATCCTCATACACCGTCCTCTGCGACGTTCTTGTGCCAGACGGATGACATGCCGAATCGGAGAGTTCAATCAAACAGGTTGATCTCGCCACTGATGATCCTCAGGGCCTGCGAAGCCGTCTCAAATTCCGAATGGCCGAGATCGAAGATGACGACGATTTGCTTGTCGCCGGGTGGATCCAGGCCGATCAAGAGCCGTTCTCGGGTGAACTCGATGTGCTCGAGGATGAATTCCCCGATGAAGTTCTCGTCGTGGGTTTCGACGCTGCGCCTGCCGGAATCCTCAATCGCAAATTGGCGTTGCAAAATGAGGTCAGGGCTCTCCGGATCGTCCGAGTCCTCGTCAGCTTGGGACAAGAGCTCGTAATATTCGCCGGCGACCGATACGATCACG
>JBOHMK010000172.1:0-7265 GCA_050730115.1 Acetobacteraceae bacterium | reverse complement strand
CCGCAGATCCTGCCGATCTTCCGCGAGCACTGGTTCACGCCCTTTCTCGCCGCCTGGATCGCGCTCAGCCTGAACGAAGGCGCCTACCAGGCGGAGATCACCCGCGCGGCGCTGGCCGCGGTGCCCGCCGAACAGCGCGACGCGGGAGCCGCGCTCGGGCTCTCGCGCGCGCAGTGCTTTCGCCTCGTCATCCTGCCGCAGGCGATCAGGGTTGCCATTCCGCCAACCGCCAACGAATTCATCACCCTCCTGAAAGTCACCTCGCTCGCCTCCGTCATCAGCCTGCAAGAGCTGCTCGCCGTCACCACGCGCGAAATCTCCGTCACCTTCCGCTTTACCGAGCTCTATGCCGTGGCGCTCGTCTACTATCTTGCCATCGTTTCGGTGCTGATGCTCGGCCAGGTATGGCTCGAGCGGCACTATTCTGCCGGCGTGCGCGATCCGCTGCGCGGCCATACTCACGGCTGAGCCGCGGTTGGCGTCAAACCAGCACACCCCCTTCTCTGAGCGCCGCGATCTCGGCGTCCTTCATGCCAAGCTCGCGGGCGATTTCGCTATCGTGCTCGCCGACGCGCGGCGGCGCACGGCTGAGTGGTGCGCGGGCGCCGTCCAGTGCCAACGGCAGCGCCGGCAGCCTGGTCGATGAGCCGTCCGGCAGCGCCGTCTCGACCAGCCCGCCTGAGGCCCGGAGATGCGGATCCTCGAACAGATCTGCCGGCTTGCCGATCGGCGCGAACGGCAGCCCGACCTCCTCCAGCCGCCGCATCAGCTCGGCGCGGCTGTAGCTCAGGAATGCCGCGGCTATCCGCGGCAATGTGCGCGGCCGGCCGGCCAGCCGCTCGGCCTGGGTGGACAGAGCAGGATCGGCGGCGAGATCGGAAAGCCCGAAGGTCTCACAAAGAACCTGCCATTGCCCGCCCGTCACCGCACCGACGAACACCTGCCCGCCGTCGGCAGTTTCGAAAATGTCGTACACCGGCCAGGCCGGATCACGGAGACTCATCGGGCGTGGCTCGACGCCGGTCAGCGCGATCTGCGCCATGTGCTGGCCCATCAGAAGTACCGTGTTCTCGAACAGCGCCGATTGCACGTGCCGTCCCCGTCCGGTTTTCTCGCGCTCTCTGAGTGCGGCAAGAATGCCGATGGCAGCGAACATCCCGCCCATGATGTCGTTCACGGATGTGCCGGCCCGGAGCGGCCGCTCGGGCAACCCGGTCATGTAGGCAAGCCCGCCCATCATCTGCACGACCTCGTCGAGCGCCGCGCGGTGCTCATAGGGGCCGGGCAGGAAACCCTTGCACGAGCAATAGATCAGGCGCGGATTAACCGTCGCCAGCTCCGCATGGCCGAGGCCGAGCTTGGCCATCGCGCCGGGGCGGAAATTCTCGACCAGGACATCCGAACTCGCGATCAGCCGCTTGACGACCGCCATGCCCTCCGGCCGCTTGAGATCAACCGCAAGGCTCCGCTTGTTGCGATTGAACATGACGAAAAACCCGGCGCCGGAGCCGGTCAAGCGGCGCGTGTTGTCGCCGTCCGGCCGCGGCTCGACCTTGATCACGTCCGCACCGAGGTCAGCCAGCACGAGGCCGGCCGTCGGTCCCATGATCATGTGCGTGAACTCGACGACGCGAAGACCGGCGAGCGGCTGGGGGGCCGAGGCCATCGCCGGGCTGCCGCCCTTTCAGGCCGCCTGCCGAAATGTCTTCGGGATGCCCGCCTGCGGCACCTGGCCATGCAAAGCCTCGTCCGGCAGGCCTTCGTGCAGGGCCGTGCGTGCGGCGATCAGTCGGGCAAGATCGATGCCGGTTGTATAGCCCATGCTTTCCAGCATGAAGACCAGGTCCTCGGTCACGATGTTGCCCGAGGCACCGGGAGCAAACGGGCAGCCCCCGAGCCCGGCCAGCGCGGCATCGAACCGGCGGATCCCCTCCTCCAGGCCGGCCAGCGCGTTGGCGAGCCCGAGCCCCAAGGTGTCATGCAGATGCAGCCCGATCAGCGCCTCACCGATGGCACCGCGGACGGCACGGACCGTGGCGCGAATTTGCTCGGGATGGGCATAGCCCACAGTGTCGGCCAGCACGACGCCGTCCACACCGGCTTCGGCGAGGCCGCTTGCCACCGCGACGACTTGTGCCATCGGCACCACCCCGTCGATCGAGCAGCCGAACGCGGTCGAGCATCCCGCCTCGATTGCCATCCGGCGCGGCTGGCTCTTCACCCAGGCGACGACCCGGCCGACCTCGGCAACCTGCTCGGCGGGCGAGCGGTTGAGGTTGGCGCGGCTGTGCCCCTCGCTCACCGAGACCGGGATGCTGACGCGATGGGCACCCGCCAGGTAAGCGTTGCGCGCACCGTGGAGGTTGGGGGCAAGGGCCGCGACGATGATGCCCGGAATCGCGACCGCGTTCCGCACCACCGCCTCGGTATCTGCCATCTGCGGTACAAGCTTCGCGGGAACGAAGCTTCCGACCTCGATTTCCCGAACGCCGGCGGCTGCCAGGGCCCCGATCCAGCGGCACTTCGCCACTGTCGGCATGATCCCGCGGGCGATCTGCAGCCCGTCGCGCGGGCCGACTTCGCAGACGGTGACGTTCTCTTGCATACGCATCGCGGTGCCACCTTTCCTGCCCGGATGGCGGCGACCCTGCCCCGCACCTTGCAGGCTGGCAAGGGCGGAAGGATGACGCGGACCCTGACGATTGACCATGGAAGCCGGATCGCCGTTATCTGCATGGCTACAGGTGAGAACGGGAAAGGATGGCGGAATGGAGACGCGGTGGCTGGGCGCGTCCCATCGGCGGCGCCAGAGAGAAAGGCGAAGCCGGATCGCCCTAAGCCTCGTGGTCGGCCTTACCCTCGCGCTGCTCTCTGGCCTGCCGCGCCTGGCGATGGCAGCGCAACCGGCTGCGCCGCCGCCACCACTCGTGGGCGTCGTGATCGCGAACAAGGAACCCATCTACACCAGTCACCGCTATGTCGGCCGGATTCTCGCCGAGAAAACGGTGAGACTGGTGGCGCGGGTCACCGGCGTCCTCGAACAGCGGCTGTTCAAGCAGGGCAGCGACGTCGCCAAGGGGCAGCTCCTCTACGTGATCGAGCAGCCGCCTTATCAGGCGGTCGTGGCCCAGCAACAGGCGGCCGTCGCCCAGGCCGAGGCGCAGCTCACGAATGCCATCGCCACCCTCGATCGCAGCCTCAGGCTTCTCCACACGCCGGCCGGTCAGCAATCCACCGTCGACAGCGACCGGGCCGGGCAATTGAGCGACGCTGCCCAGCTCGCCTCGGCCAAGGCGCAGCTCGAAACCGCCAGTATCAACCTCGGCTACACCGAGATCCGCGCCCCGATCGACGGGCGGATCGGGGTCAGCAACATTTCCACCGGCAACGTCGTCACTCCGTCCTCCGGGACGCTGGCAACCATCGTGAGCCAGGATCCCATGTACATCACCTTCGAGATGCCGGTGGTCGATGCGCTGGCGCTGAACGACCGCTACCGCGCGGTCGGTGGCCTCGCCGCGCTCGCTCTCCACGTGATCCTGCCGAACGGAGAGACCTACCCGCATCAGGGCAATCTGTCCTTCATGGGCAACACCGTCTCGAGCAGCACCGACACGATCCTGGTGCGCGGCACGATCGCCAACCCCGTCTTGCCGGGGCCGGCCAACAAGGGCGTCGCCAACCGCGAGCTGACCGACGGCGAGTTCGTGACCGTGATTGTCCAGGAGGCCAAGCCCGAGGAACGGGTGGTGGTACCGCGCCAGGCGATCCTTTACGACCAGCTCGGCACCTATGCCCTGGTGGTCGGTCCGAATGCAGAGGTTGAACGGCGCGAAGTAACACTCGGCCAGACCACGCCGCAAACCGCGGTCGTGGACAGCGGGGTGAACGCCGGCGAGCAGGTGGTCATCGAGGGTATTCAGCGTGTCCACCCCGGGCTGAAGGTGCACCCGAAGATCGTCACGGCACCTCAGTTGCAGGCCGCCGATTCCGGCAAATCCTGAGGCATGATCTCCGGCTTCTTCATCGACCGCCCACGCTTCGCGGTCGTCATCGCACTCATCATCATCATTGCCGGCGGCCTCGCCATGCTGCGGATTCCGGTTGCCCAGTTCCCGGACATCGTGCCGCCACAGGTGCGGGTCTCGGCAACCTATCCGGGCGCCTCGGCCGCGGTCGTCGAGGCGACGGTGGCGCAGCCGCTCGAGGAGGCGATCAACGGGGTCGAAAACGAGCTCTACATGCAATCGACCAGCGGCAGCGACGGCACCTACAGCCTGACCGTCAGCTTCAAGCTCGGCAGCGACCCCAATATCGATACCGTCAATGTCAACAATGCAGTCCAGTCGACTCTCTCCCAGCTTCCGGCCGAAGTGCAGAGCGAGGGCATCACCGTTCGCAAGCGCTCCTCCTCGGTGCTCGCGTTCCTCTTCTTCTACAGTCCCGGCGGCAAGCTCAAGCCACTGCAGATCAGCAATTATCTGACCATCAACGCTCTCGACACGCTTTCGCGTGTGCCGGGGGTCGGCCAGGCCTTCATCTTCGGGCCCCAGAATTATTCGATGCGCGTCTGGTTCAGCGCCACTCGCCTGGCCGAGCTCGGCCTGACCCCAACCGACATCATCAACGCGATCGAGGCCCAGAACGTGCAGGCGCCGGTCGGCACGATCGGCGCCCGCCCGATCGGCAACGGCCAGCAATACCAGTTCAATGTCGAGACCGAGGGCCGCCTGACGACGCCCGCCCAGTTCGGCAATATCATAATCCGCGCCAACCCGGATGGCTCGGTGCTGCGGCTGAAGGATGTCGCAACCGTCGAACTCGGCGCCCAGCAGTTGGCGACGCAAGACGAAATCAACGGCAACCCGGGCGTCGGCATGGGCATTTTTCTCACCCCCGGCGCCAACGCCGTCGCCACCTCGGCCGCCCTCAAGGCGACGCTCGCCACACTTCGTGCGCGCTTCCCGGAGGGCCTCGAGGCAAGCATCGTCTACAACTCCGCCGACTTCGTAACCGACACCATCCGCGACGTCGCGATCACGCTCGGCGAGGCCTTCCTCCTCGTCGTCCTGGTGATGTTCCTGTTCCTCGGCAACTGGCGCGCCATCATCATTCCGACGGTGGTCGTCCCGGTCAGCCTGATCGGCACTTTCGCCGGGCTGCTGGCGTTGGGCGAGTCGGCGAATACCATCAATCTGCTGGCTCTCGTGGTCGCGGTCGGCATCGTCGTCGATGATGCGATCGTGGTGGTCGAAAACGCCGAACGCGTGATGGCGGAAGAACCGGAACTGCTGCCCGCCGAGGCAACCAAGAAGGCGATGCAGCAGATCACGGCGCCGATCATCGCAATCTCACTGGTGTTGCTCTCGGTGTTCGTGCCGGTCGGTTTCATCCCCGGCCTCTCCGGGCTGCTGTTCAGCCAGTTCGCCGTCGCCGTCAGCATCGCAATGCTGATTTCCGCGACCAATGCCCTCATTCTTTCGCCGGCACTCTGCGCTCTCTTTCTCAGGCCCGGAATGCGGCATGGGCTGATGGGGCCTTTGCTGCGCGGCATCGACCAGATCCGAGACGGCTATACCGCGGTCGTTACCCGCCTGGTCCGGGTCGCGGCGCTCTCGATTCTCGCAATCGCAGTCTTCGCCGCCGGTATCTACTTCCTTTCCGGGCGAGTGCCGGGCGGATTTCTTCCCGACGAGGATCAGGGAGCGTTCTTCATCCAGATGCAGCTTCCGTCGGGTGCTTCGCTGGCGCGCACCCAGGCCGCGGTGGACGAGTTCTATCCGAAGCTGAAGGCCCTGCCCCAGGTGCAGGATCTGATTGCGATCGTCGGCTTCTCGTTGCTCGACGGCACCTCGGAATCGAACAGCGCCTTCCTGGTCGCCAAGCTGAAGCCGTTCGCCGACCGCCGCGGTGCGGCCAACGGCGTCAATGCGGTGATCGCCCATGCCTACGGTCTCGGCCAGCAGGTCCTGGCCGCGACCATCATCCCCTTCAACTTGCCGCCGATCATCGGTCTTTCGACCAATGGCGGCTTCCAGTACGTGCTCGAGAACCTGGAGGGGCAGAGCACCGGGAAGATGGTCGGCGTCGCCCACGCCCTGATCGCTGCGGCCAACCAGGATCCGCGCCTGCAACGCGTGTTCACGACTTTCTCGGCCGATACGCCTTCGATCTATCTCGACATCGATCGCATCAAGGCGCAGGCGCTCGGCGTCTCTCCCAGTGACATCTTCACCGCGCTGCAAGCCACCCTCGGTGGGATTTTCGTGAACCAGTTCAACATGTTCGGCCGCGTCTGGCAGGTCAACATCCAGGGCCTGCCAACCGATCGCAACGATGTCTCTGCGATCTGGAACATCTACGTCCGCTCGAAAACCGGCGCGATGGTGCCGCTCCGCGCGCTGGCGACGGCTCACATCGTCATCGGTCCGCAATTCATCACCCGCTACAACGACACCGAAGCGGTGATCATCAACGGCAGCCCTGCCCCCGGCGTATCCTCGGGCCAGGCACTGCAGGCGATGGCAGAAGTTTCCGCGAAAACCCTGCCGGCCGGCTTCAGCTACGAATGGACGGGCACCTCATACCAGGAAAAAGCGGCCAGCGGCCAGACCGGTGCCGTGCTCGGCCTTTCGGTGCTGTTCGCGTACCTGTTCCTGGTCGCTCTCTACGAAAGCTGGATGATTCCGCTGCCGGTGCTGTTGTCCGTGATCGTCGGCATCTGCGGCGCCTATGTCGGCGTGTTGGTGGCCGGTCTCACGCTCGATCTCTACGCGCAGATCGGACTCGTCGTGCTGATTGCGGTCGCCGCCAAGAATGGCATCCTGATCGTCGAGTTCGCCAAGAAGGAACGTGAGTCGGGCGCGCCCATCATCGCCGCGGCAATCAGCGGAGCGCGCATCCGCTTCCGGCCGGTGATGATGACCTCGCTCGCCTTCTCGACCGGGCTGGTGCCGCTCGTGGTCGCCACCGGCGCCGCCCAGATCAGCCGCCGCGATGTCGGCACCGCCGTGTTCGCCGGCATGCTGGCCGCAAGCCTGATCGGCATTTTCCTGATCCCGATGCTCTACGTTACCTTCCAGCGTCTCCGGGAAAGCAACCGGCGGCGGCGCGAACAGAAGAGGATCCGGTAAGCCCCGGTCGCGCCCACGCATCAGTCCCTGCAGCATCAGGTTGCGAAAAACCAGGGCACGGGCTCCGCCCTTGACCCGCCCAATGGGACCTCGGGGCCTGAAGCCTCAGACCCCCGAACTTCAAAAGAAGGG
>JBOHMK010000171.1:0-6275 GCA_050730115.1 Acetobacteraceae bacterium | reverse complement strand
GAATCAGGAAGAGCGCGGCGAAGAAAATGAGCAGTCCGTAAATGAACGCACGCCCGAGCCAGCGCGGGCCGCTGATCCGGCTCGTCACCAGGGCGCTCACCGGGTGGGCTCCCGGAGCTCGGAGTAGAGATAGGGAACCATGATCGCGGCGATCGTCATCAGCATCATCACGGCGCTCGCCGCCCCGACCGACATCTGGTTTCGCGTGAAGCTGTACGAATACATGAAGAGCGCGGGAAGCTCTGTCGCATTGCCCGGACCGCCGCCGGTCAGCGCGATCACCAGGTCGTAGGCGACGATCGCCAGGTGCGCGAGCACGATGATCGCCGAGAAAAGTGCCGGGCGGAGCATCGGGATGACGATTCGCCGGTAGGTGGCGAAGAACGAGGCGCCGTCAATCTGTGCCGCCCGCATGATCTCGTTGTCGATTCCGCGCAGCCCGGCCAGAAAGAGGGCCATGCAGAAGCCCGTGGCCTGCCAGACCCCGGCGATCACCACCGTGTAAATCGCCATCCGGGTGCTGATCAGCCAGTCGAAGTGAAAGCTCGCCCAACCCCACTGGTGAAGCATCTTTTCGAGGCCCAGGCCCGGATTGAGGAACCATTTCCAGGCCGTGCCGGTGACGATGAAGGAGATCGCCATCGGATAGAGATAAATCGTGCGCAGGGCTCCTTCGGCCCGGATCTTCTGATCGAGCAGGATCGCCAGAAGCAGGCCGAGGGCGACACAGAAGAAGATGTAGAGAACTCCGAAGATCGCGATATTACGGAGCGCCATGTACCAGTTCGGCAGGATCCAAAGCTTCTCGTAGGAGTCGAAGCCGGTGAGCTGGTAGACCGGCAAGAGGCGCGAGCGCGTAAAAGAGAGATAAACCGTCCAGAGAATGAACCCGTAGACGAAGACGAGGACCGCGGCGAAGGACGGAGCAAGCACCAGCCGCGGCAAAAAGGCGGCGACCGCTGCGCGCCAGTGGAGGCGTTTGCGGGTCCCGGCAGCGGCGACGGCGGTGAATGAGGACATCCTCTCCTCGCGCCGGGCGGGTGCGATGGGCGCCCGCCCGGGTTACGAAAGTCCGATCAGCGAGCCGCCGCGACCGCCGCGGCGAGCGCTTTCGGGGCGTCTTCGGTCTTGATCTGGCCGTTGAACTGCCGCGAAACCACGTCATAGATCGCGTTCTGCACCGCCGGACGCACCGCATAACCGAACGTCATCGAGCCGAGCAGCGTCCCCTTTTGATCCGCTTCCTTGAGATCGGCCATGGCCTTCTTGCCGCACGCGTCGAAGGCCGCATCCGAGACATCGCGGAGCGCGGGGACCGAGCCCTTGATCACGTTGAAGGCCGACTGCAAGCTCGGACTTTCGATGTCGCTTGCCATTTGCGCTTGCGCCGGCGTCAAGCTTTTGCCCTTCTTGAAAAACACGAACTGGTCGGTATTGAAGATCACGTCGCCCTGCGTGCCGGGGAAACGAAGACAGAGAAAATCCTTCCCGGGCGCCTTGTGCGCGCTGAAGAATTCACCTTTTGCCCAGTCCCCCATGATTTGCATCAGCGCCTGGCCTTTGATTACCATCGCCGTTGCCAGGTTCCAGTCGCGCCCGGAGAAGTTCGGATCGACATAGGTTCTGAGCTCGCTCATCCGCTGGAAGACCTTGAGCATGGTCGGGCTGTTCAGTGCTTTCGGGTCGAGATCGATGAAGGCCTTGCGATAGAACGCAGGACCGCCGGTCGTGAGCACGACATTTTCAAAAATCGTCGACTCCTGCCACGGCTGCCCGCCGACGGCGAGGGGAATGATTCCCGCTTCCTTCGCCTTATGGAGCACTGCCACCAGTTCGTCGAAGTTCGTCGGCGGCTTCACGCCGAGCTTGTCGAAATCCGCCTTGTTGACCCAAATCCAGTTGGTGGAATGGAAGTTGATCGGCGCGGCGACCCACTTGCCCTCGTATTTGCTGAACGGCCACAGCGGTTTCGGGATCTCGCTGTTCCAGTGTTCTTTGGTCGCCACCGGCGTGAGATCGGCCAGCACTCCCTCTTGCGCCCAGTCCTGGATCAGGTAACCGAGCATCTGCGAGGCGTCCGGTGGGCTGCCGGAGGTCACCAGTGCGCGCAACGTCGTCATTGCCGCACCGCCGCCACCGCCCGCGACCGGCGCGTTCTTCCACGTGATCCCCTGCTTCTCGAGATCCTGTTTCAGCACGCTGAGCGCCGCGGCTTCGCCGCCCGAGGTCCACCAGTTGAGGACCGTGATCGATTCTTTGGCGGCGTGGGCCGTGCCCACAGTGAGTGCCAGGGCGAGCCCGGCACCCAGTAGCAATTTCGTCTTCCGCATTTCCTCTCTCCTTTCCATGCCGCCCGAAGGGTTCGGGGCCGGTCATTCACTCAGGCAAATCGCGGCGCGCGCTTTTCGCGGAACGCCGAAACGCCTTCCTTCAGCTCGTCGGTCGTCGAAACCAGCGAGCCGGCGAGCATCTCGACGACGGCTCCGCCTTCTTCGCCTTCCGCCGCGTTGATCATCTGCTTGGCGAGCATCACGGCGATTGGCCCGCGCCCGCATGCTTCTCGCGCCAGCGCCCGCGCGCGCTCCAGTCCCTCCCCGGCGGGGACGAGCTCATCGACCAGCCCGAGGCGGAGCGCTGCTTCCGGCGAAAAGCGTTCGCCGAACAGGCACATCTGTCGGATCGGACCTGGGCCGAAACGACGGACCAGGCGCTGCGTTCCCGACCAGCCCGGGACCATGCCAAGCCCGGTTTCCGGCATGCCGAGAATGGCCGCCGGCTCGGCAAGCCTCCTGTCTGCGCAAGCCGCGAGCTCGAGCCCCCCGCCAAGCGCCGGGCCATTCAGCACCGCAACCAGCGGCACCCTGAGGCGCGCCAGCCGATCGAACACGCGGTGGCCCTCACGGACCCAGCTCTGGCCCATGGCGATCGCATCGAGCGCGCTCCAGGCCGCGATATCGCCGCCGACCGAGAATGCAGATCCGACGCCACTCAGGATCGCCATCCGCACCGTATGATCGGCGTCAATTTTTTCGGCGGCATCGGCCAGCGCCGCGAGCATCGCGCTATCCAGTGCGTTGCGCTTCTTCGGCCGCTCCAGTCGGATCAGCGCCACTCCTTCGGCGATCTCGAGTGCGACGCTCATGAATTTCCGCCCGTCAGTCGCAGGCCGATCGGCGAGGGAGAGAACAGTTCCTGATCCATCCGCCGCGGCGGCGCGGGAACCCGTAACGGGAACTCGGCCTGGGCGAGCACATCGCGCTCGAGATCGACGCCGGGCGCGAGTTCGGTGACTGCGAGCCCGTCCTCCACCAACTCGAGAACGCAGCGCTCCGTGACGTAGATCGCATGCTGACCGAGCGCCGCGGCGCGCCGTCCGGAGAAGGTCACCTGATCGACCGCACGCACCAGCTTGCGCAACTTGCCTTCGCGGCGGATCGCCAACCCCGCGTCGCTCACGCTGAGATCGGCGCCCACGGCAAAAAGCCCCGCGAAGACGATGCGGCGCGCATGCGCCGTGATATCGACGAAGCCACCCGCCCCGGCGGTGACGTGCGGACGCGATGCGAGGCGCGAAACGTTGACGCTGCCGTCTGGCCCGATTTGCAAGAAGGAAAGCAGGGAGACGTCGAATCCGCCGCCCTGGAAATAGGTGAACTGATAAGGCGAGGGCACCATCGCCTCGGCGTTGCTCGCGCAACCGAACTGGAAATCGAGCAGGGGTACGCCGCCGATCGCACCTTGCTCGATCACCCATGTCACCGCGCCATGTTGCCCTTCCTCGAGCAGAATGCGCGGGACGTTCGCGGAAATGCCGAAGCCGAGATTGACCGCATCACCGTAGCGAAGCTCCTGCGCCACCCGCCGCGCGATCACCTTGGCCACGCCATAGGGCGTCGTTGCGAAGCTGTCCAACGGGCGCGAGAGCTCGCCCGAAATCGCCGGATCATACGGTGTCTGTGTCGTCTGCATCTGGTCCGGAGCGACGACGATCGCATCCACGAGCACGCCCGGAACATGTACCTGCTGCGGGCGTAGCGTCCCTGCCTTGGCGAGGCGCTTGACCTGGGCGATGACGATGCCGCCGTTATTGTGCGCGGCGAGCGCCTGGTCGAGCGGGCCGAGATAGCCGCCTTCGTGCTCGTAGGAAAGATTGCCCCGCTCGTCTGCGGTGGTCGCGCGGATGATGGCGAACGCGGGGACGATCGCCGGAAAGAACAGCCACTCCTCGCCGGCGAACTCGAGCTTGCGGACTACCGGCTCAGCGGCAGCGCGGGAGTTCATCGCGCAGCCTTCGTGGTCGGGATCGACGAATGTGTCGAGCCCGACCTTGGTCAGCACGCCCGGTCGGCGCGCCGCCGCGTCACGATGCATATCGAAGAGGATGCCGGAAGGAATGTTGTACGCGGCTACCGCATCGGCGCTGACCATCTGCCAGATCAGCGGCGGCTCGGCGCGCGAAGGCCCGGAGGGATAGGAGCCGGCAAGCACGCGGGCGAGCAGCCCGGGCCGTGCCAGATGATCCATCCCCTTGATGCCGTACATGTCGCCGGCCGCGATCGGATGGAGGGTCGTGATGCCGCGCGGCGCCCCGCTCTCTTCGAAGCGGCGGCCGATTGCCGCCAGCACGGCGTCGGGACAGCCGAGGCCGGCAGAGGAGGAAATCGAAACGATGGCCCCGTCCGGAATGAGCGATGCCGCCTCGTCGCTGCTCAGGATGCGCGGGAAGCTCATGGCGCGCTCCTCATGCCCCGGCTGCGATCGCGGTTTCCCGGCCGCTCGCGGCCGCTTCGAGCACCGCCAGCGCAACCGCGAGCGAGCGCACGCCGTCCGTGCCGTCGGCCGAGGGTTGGCCCGTGCCGGCGATGGCGGCGTGGAAGTTGCGGAGCCCGCGCTCGTAAAGATTCTCATGTTGCAGCGCCAGTTCCTGCTCGCGCCCGGCACCTCTGAGGACGACCCGCCCGATCGGACGCTGGGTCATGCAGTCGGTTGCAATCAGCGAGCCTTCGCTGCCGTGCACCTCGAAGCCGGTCGTCGCGAATTTGACGGTAAAGGCGTCATGAAACTGTGCGAGCAGGCCGGATTGGAAACGGAGAACGCCCATCACGCCGTCCTCGATGGTGCCTTCACCGAGGCCGCCGTGCGCAGTCATCGCGGCGACCGAAAGCGGTTCGTCCCCCAGAACGAAGCGCAGCGTGTCGGCATCGTGCACGGTGATATCCATCACGACCCCCGCGCCTTTGCGGCGGTCCTTGATCCGCCAGCCTTGCAGGTGCGGGGGTAGAAACACCGCATGGAAGACACGCGCGAACAATGGCCGGCCGATCTGCCCTTTGGCGATCGCCGCCTGAAGTGCGCGATGCGTTGCGGCGTTGCGCAGATGATGGTTGGTGGCGAGCACGACGTTTCGCGCGCGGCAGGCCGCCACCATGCGCCGGGCCTCATCGAGCGTGAGACCGAGCGGTTTTTCGCAAAGAACGTGCTTGCCGGCCGCCGCCGCCGCGAGTGTCTGTGCGACGTGCTGCTCGTTGGTCGTCGAGATGTAAACCGCCTGGATGGCAGGATTCTGAAGCAGCGTGCCGAGATCGGAGGCGACTTGCGGGATCGCTGCCGCGGCAGCAAAGCTCTGCGCACGCACGGGATCGGAGCTGAACAGGCTGATCACCTCACCGCCCGTGGCGCGGATTGCGCCGATCACCCATTCGCGCGCGATGGTACTCGCGCCGATCAAGCCCCAACCCGTTGCCATTATGCCGCCTCCGCCGCTAGAGCAATATCGCCCTGACCGGGTCGGCCAGATACCGGCCAGGGCGATGAAGTTGCTCGAGAAAACAAACAGAGAGCATGTTCAGTTAACCGGAACATGCTCTCGACGCGCGCCACAGGATCGGCGGATGACAAGCTGCGTTGCCCCGATCACGACTTCGTCCTTCCCGTTTTGTTGTGCGAGCAGACTGAGCAGCAATTGCGCCGCGCGCTCGCCGAGGCCCTCGCCGTCCACCGCGACGGTGGTCAGAGGCGGCGACATTTCGCGCGCCACCGCGATGTCGTCGAATCCCACAACTGCGAAATCGCGTCCGGCGCCGAGGCCGCGATCCGCCAAGGCATGCACCGCTCCGATCGCGACGACATCGTTGTAGGCAAGGCAAGCGGTCGGCGGGTCGGGGAGTGCCAGCACTTGCGCGAGTGCTGAGCGCCCGCCCTCGCGGTTGGGACGGCCGTCAGCGATCAGCGCGCGGTCCGCGGCGAGTCCGGCCTCGTGCACCGCATCCCGATAC
>JBOHMK010000170.1:0-1715 GCA_050730115.1 Acetobacteraceae bacterium | reverse complement strand
CTCTCTCACACATGTATGCCGACAACTGCGCCATGCAGCTGGTGCGTAACCCACGCCAGTTCGACGTCATCGTTACTTCGAACCTGTTCGGTGATCTGCTTTCCGATCTTGCTTCGATGCTTACGGGAAGCCTTGGCATGCTGCCCTCGGCAACCATCGGCGCCGCCGATTCTTCCGGCCGGCGCCCTGCGCTTTATGAACCGATCCACGGCAGCGCGCCCGACATCGCGGGCAAGGGCATCGCCAATCCGATGGCCGAGATTCTGAGCTTCGCGATGCTGCTGCGCCTTTCGTTCGGGCTCGAGGAGGATGCCGGCTTGATTGAGCGCGCGGCAACCCGTGTGCTCGCCTCGGGCCTCAGAACGCAGGACATCATGGCGCCCGGCTGTGCCCGGGTCGGCACTGCAGTGATGGGTGAGGCCGTGGTCCGGGAACTCGACAAACTTGCCGCCTGAACGTTCTGCTTCAGCGCGACATCAGAACGGGCAGCGTCATGTGGCCGAGCAGCCCGCGGGTCACGCCGCCGAGCACCATTTCGCGTGTGCGCGAATGTCCGTAACAGCCGACCGCCAGCAGATCCGCGGCGATGTCGGTCGCGTAATTCAATAGCGCATCGGCTTCCGATACCGGGGGTCGCACGATAAACGATGCCGGAAGGTTAGCCTCAGTCACTGTTTCCGCGGCCCTGGCATCGAATCCGTGCTGTGCCAGGTGCCGCGCTGCCGCGGCACCCGGAAGCTCGACCTGTTCCGCCGGAACCGCCCCGCGGCGGACCGTGAGCACGGTGAGTTTCGCCCCCGGCTCGGCGAGCGCCATCGCCTCGTGCGCGGCCCGCGCCGCCTCCGGACCCTCGACCCAGCCGATCAGCACATTGCGACCGACCGTCGTGAACTCTCCCGCAAAGGGAATCATCAGCACCGGGCGGCCGGACGTCATCAGAACATCCTCGACCATGTGCCGATGCGCCGTGGCCTTGGCTTGCTCGGGCTCGGGCTGCCCGAGAATGACGAGGTCGGCCGTGCGGGCTCTCTTCGCCACCGCCTCTCCCGGCCGCCCGACACTGCTTTCGAAGCGGCCCTCGATCTCGGAGCGGCGAAGTTCGTCGCGAAATGCCTCGCCGATCCGTTCCGCCCGTTCTGGCGGACTGTCCGGAGAAGGGACGAGCGCCTCCGCTCGCGGAATCGGCGCGGCCAGGATGCCGCCGGCGCCGAACAGGATCGGGTCTTCGCCAGCGTCCGGGTCGCTGACGAGGAGGCCGAGCGGGCACACGCCGTCGAGATGCGCCTCGAAGCGTCGCGCGAGGCTGGCGGCAACACCAAGCATCACCGCGCTCTGTCGCGTTCCGTCGAGCACGACAAGAATATCCTTGGGTTGCATCGTTCCGTCCCCTTTTGATTATCTCGTTGCGCTGCCCGATCGCCACGAATCTATCACCGATTCGCGGGTTTGACCAAGGTCACGTGCATCCGCCATCATAGTTGCAGAGAAAGGCACGGGGATCATCCCCGAGGACGGCCGATGAAAGCCTATCTTCTGGCCGAGATCGAAGTCACCGATCCCGAGATCTACAAGCGGTACATGCCGATGGCCGCCGCTGCCATCGCCGCCTTCGGCGGTCGGTATCTCGTGCGCGGCGGCGATGCCCGGCCGCTCGAGGGCGAATATATTCCGCGGCGCACGGTCCTGCTTGAGTTCGAAAGCCTCGAACGCGCCCG
>JBOHMK010000169.1:0-2820 GCA_050730115.1 Acetobacteraceae bacterium | reverse complement strand
CGATGTTCCCCGCGAGCACCCGCACCGCCGCCGAGGCGGCGGCAGTCGTCGGCTGCACGGTCGCGCAGATCGCCAAGTCGATCGTCTTCCGCGCCGGCACGCGGGCCGCGCTGGTGATCACCTCCGGCGCCAATCGTGTTGATCCGGCCAAGGCAGGCAACGCCCTAGGCGTCCCGCTCGCTCGCGCCGATGCGGACTTCGTTCGCGAGACCACCGGATTTGCCATCGGCGGCGTCGCCCCGGTCGGCCACCTCTCACCGCCGCTCGTGCTGCTCGATCAGGACCTCTTTGCCCTCGATCCGATCTGGGCTGCCGCCGGCTCCTGCACCCATGTCTTCCGCACCAGCGCTGCCGAGCTTCTGCGCCTGAGCGGCGGCACGGTCGCTGAGATCAAGCAGTCCTGACGCCCGTTCAGCCCCGGCGCCCCCGCCGTCCATAATTTTCCTTCCCGAAGCGCCGATGGAGCCAGAGCCACTCTTCCGGACGGGCGCGGATCCAGCCCTCGAGGCAGGAATTAACCGCCAGCGTGAGCAGGGCGATATCGTGAACACGATCGCCGCTCGCGGGGAGGGGAAGCGGCGGCTCGACGGTGACGCTGAGCTGCGCCGGGCCCAGCCGCTCCACGTGCACCGGAACGACAGGGCAGCGGAACCTGAGAGCGAGCGCCGCCAGCGCCGGAGCGGTCATGGCGGGCTGACCGAACAGCTTCACCTCGATGCCGTCATTCATCTTCTGGTCGGCGAGAATGGCGAGGAACCCGCCCGCTCGAAGATGGGCCAGCGCCTCGCGCGCGCCGGACGCCCCCTTCGGCAGCAAGGTCAGATCCCCGCCCGCGGAAAACCGGCGGAAATTCGAGATCATCTCATCGACTGCCGGATTTTCGGCCGCCCGGTAGAAGAGTGCGAGCCGCATTCCGAGCTGTGCCGCGGCGGGCGTCAACAGTTCCCAGTTGCCGATATGCCCCGAAAAGAAAATCGCCGGCCCACCCTTTGCGGCGAGCCCGCGCACGATCTCCGCACCTTCGATCTGGTAGCCCGGTGCAGCCCCGCCCAGGCGGAACTCGGCGAGGTGGGGCATCTCGCCCACCGTGCAGCCGAGGTTCCACCAGATCCCCCGGACAATCCGCCGGTGCGCCGTTTCGCCCCGCTCCGGCAGCGCGAGACGAAGGTTGATCCGCGCGACCTCCGAGACCGGGAGCAATGGCCCGACCACCCGCGCGATGCCACCCCCGAGCCGGGCCGCGACAGTCGCCGGCAAGGCCCCGAGGAGCCCCATCGCGGCCCTGGCGAGTACGGCCTCCACGCGCTGCCGCCCCGTGGTGACGCGGCTCATCGCGCGTTCATGTTCGGGATCAGAGGAGCAAGCAGCGCGCAGAGCGCACCCGGATCGTCCCAGGCAAGTGACACCGTGAGCACGCTTACGCGCCCGCGATCCCGAGCGGTCAGCCGGGCGGCATCCTTCGCGGTGGTGACCGCGAGTGCGCCAAGCCGTTCCGCTTCGGCCAACACCTTGGCCAGCTCACGCTCGCCGAAGAGATGATGATCGGGGAACGCATGGCGGGCGACCAGCACCGCACCCGCTTCTTCCAAACTGGCAAAGAACTTCGACGGCCGCGCGATGCCAGCAAAGCCGAGCACGCGCCGGCCCTGCAACAGGGCCGCTTCCGGCCCGGGAACCAGCCGGGCCGTGAGCACGGGCAGCCGGGCCGGCAGTCGGGCGCGGGCATTACGCCTGTCCGTGCCGATCAACACCGCCGCATCGGCGCGCCCGGCGGCCGCGGCGATCGGCTCACGGAGTGGACCGGCCGGCAGCACGCGTCCGTTTCCGAACCCAACCTCGCCGTCTATAATAATGAATGAAAAAGATTTCTCCAGAGTCGGGTTTTGCAGCCCGTCATCCATCAACAGAACCTCGGCACCCGCCGCCACCGCCGCACTCGCACTGGCCGCACGGTCCGCGCCTATCCAAGTCGGGGCGGCGGTCGCGAGCACCAGCGCCTCGTCTCCGACCTCCACCGCGCCATGCCCGTCCGCCACCCGGATCGGACCGGAAACGCGCCCCCCATAGCCGCGCGCCAGGATGTGCACCGCAATGCCCGCCCGCGAGAGCAGGCCGGCAAGATCGAGCACCATGGTCGTCTTGCCGGTCCCACCGACGGTCGCATTGCCGCAGCAGATCACCGGCACTTCTGCCCGCAGGCCGGCGCCCGCCGCCCGCCGCGCAGCCAATCGGGTTGCGATCATGGAGGCAGGATAAAGAAGCAATGGAAACAATAAGTTTCCAAGTCTTCCTCCGTTTTCCGTCCAGAAATGGGGCGGCCGTGGCACGAGCTCTCACGAACCCTTCGATCGGTCCATCAGCGCCAGCAGCGAGGCGGCCAGACGCTCGGGCAACCCGACGTCCGCTGCCGTTGCGGCAAGTGCCGCTTCACCTGTCAAGCGTGCCTTCTCCGGGTCGCGTAGCATGGTCCTGACCCAGCTTGCCAGGGCGTCGCCGTCGGCGACGCGCATCAGCGCTCCTGCTGCTTCCAGTTGCGCCACCGCTGCCTGGAAATTTTCGGTATGCGGTCCGGTGGCGATCGCCGCTCCCAGTCGTGCCGCCTCGAACGGGTTCTGGCCGCCCCGGCCGGCCAGACTCTTGCCAATGAAAGCTACCGGGGCCAGCCGAAAGAAGAGACCAAGCTCGCCGAGCGTGTCGGCGATCCAGACCCCACCGGCCGGCGGACCCTCGCGGAGCGCACGGCGCTTTGGCTGAAGATCGGCAAGCTTCGCCGCGATCTGCTCGCCCTGTTCCGGATGGCGCGGCGCGATGAACGTCACC
>JBOHMK010000168.1:0-7134 GCA_050730115.1 Acetobacteraceae bacterium | reverse complement strand
CAATTCCTGGGCACGCATCAGAACAAATTGGACGCCAAGGGCCGCGTCTCCATCCCCGCCCCATTCCGAGCCGCGCTCAAGGCCGAGATCGCCGCCGACGATACCATCTCCTTCGTCGTCCGTCCCTCGCACATTTATCCCTGCATCGAAGCTTGGCCACTCTCGGCGTTCGAGAAACTCGAAGAACCGCTCGATCAACTCGCAACCTTCAGCGAAGAACAGCAAGATCTGGCGACGGTTATCTACCCGGACGCACTTCCCCTCGAATGTGATCGCGAGGGCCGCGTGCTGCTGCCGGAGTCTCTCGTCCGTCACGCCGGCCTCAGTCTTGCCGTCACCTTCCTCGGACTCGGCCGCAACTTCCAGATCTGGGAGCCGGCCGCCGCTGACCGCCGCGTCGCCGAAGCGCATGAGCGCGTGCGCAGTCGTGGCCTGACACTTCCGGCGGTCGCCCGCGGGTCCATCCGGCCCGCCGCGAGGCCAACATGAGCCACCTCCCGGTCATGCCCGTCGAGGCGCTGGCGCTGTTGTCACCGCGCGACGGTGGCACCTATCTGGACGCAACCTTCGGCGGCGGTGGCCATGCCGAGCTGATCCTCGGCGCGGCCCGCTGTACGCTCTTCGCAATCGACCGTGACTCCGCTGCGATCGCCCGCGGCGCGGCGCTCGTCGCCCGCTATCCCGGGCGGCTCGCGCTGATCGAAGGCCGCTTCGGCTCCATGGTGGAGCTGCTCGCCGCTGTTGGCGTCCATGAGCTGGACGGCGTGCTGATGGACTTCGGCGTCTCGTCATTTCAGCTTGAAGATGCTGCTCGCGGCTTCAGCTTTCGCCTCTCCGGTCCGCTCGATATGCGGATGGGCCACGGCGGCCCGACCGCCGCGTCCCTCGTCAACACTCTCTCCGCCTCCGAACTCGCAACGCTGCTTGCCGATTATGGCGAGGAACGCTACGCGAGACGCATCGCCCGGGCGATCGTCGCCGCGCGGGCCAGAACGTCCATCGCCACCACGACCGAACTCGCGAGTATCATCCGCGCGGCCCTCCCGCGTGCCGGAGAGCGGATCGATGCGGCGACCAGAAGCTTCCAGGCGCTCCGCATCCGCGTCAACGACGAACTCGAAGAAATCGCACGCGGCCTGAGCGCGGCTGCAAGCCTGCTCGCGCCTGCCGGCCGGCTGGTCGCAATTGCCTTCCACTCACTCGAAGATCGCATCGTCAAGCGGTTCATGTTGGAGGCATCGGGCCGAGCTGCGAAGCCCTCACGGCACGCGCCTCAAACCACTCCGGCGCCACCCCGCTTTCGCTTGCTGACGACGCGCGCAGTCCGACCGCGGGTTGCGGAAGTCGCCGTCAATCCACGCGCCGCCTCCGCACGCCTGCGCGCCCTCGAGCGCCTGGTGCCGGCCGCATGATTCGCCCGTTCACTTTCATCACCGCGGTACTCGCGCTCGGTAGCGGCTTCTACCTTTATCAGGCGAAGCACCGCACAGCGCTTCTCGACGCACGCATCTCTGCCGTCGAGCAAACGACCGCCCGAGCCGAAAGCCGGATCGTCGTACTGCGCGCCGAATGGGCGCTGGAGAACGCGCCGAGCCGGCTTGCCGACTTGGCCGCACACTATCTCCTGCTGGTGCCGATGGCACCGGCACAGGCAGTCTCGCTCGGCAATCTTGCCTCCCGCTTGCCCCCACCGGGCGAGCCCGGTTGGGGATCGCCCGCCATCAGCGAGCCTGACCTGGTGGCATCGGTGAACCAGTGGCTGCTCTCCCGCTACGCGAGCCTCGATTACTTCTCGGGTCCTCCAGCCCCGACCGCGGCTCCATCGGCGGCAGTCGCGCAAGTGGCCGCGTTGCCACCCGCCGCGGTCACCGCTGACGTCGGGCACCCTCCGCCCCCACCCGTCACCACGGCCATCCAGTACCGGGCACCCGCCGCGCCAGACAGCCTGGCCCGGCTCTCGCCACCAACCGAGAGCACTCCCGCTCCGCGACCCGCTCCCCGCGTCGTCCAGCCGGCACTCGTCGCCGCGGCTCCGTCCCCACCGGCGCCCCTCCGCACCCACGCCACCCCTGGCGCCACTCCCATCCTCACGTCGTCACTTGGCGGCGTCTATCCGGCGCTCCCGCCGCCCGCACCGCTTTCCGGCTCGCACTGAGGAACCCGATGCCGACGCGTCCGCCCGATCCCCCACACTCCGGAAGGCTTCCCGCCCGCCCTGATCCGCGCGTCGCGCCGACACCTCTACCCGGCACGCCACGCGATGGCGCCGTCCCGCGACTCGAGACCGTTCGCGTTACCGCCCCCGATCTCGCCCGCCGCGCCCGACTGGAGACCAGCCGCCGGCGCCTGCTTGGAGCCGCCACCGGATTCACCGCACTGTTCGCCGCCCTCGCCGCCAAGCTAACCGACGCCACGGTCATCAACCCGGTCAAACCGCCGCCACCGCCGAGGAACACTGCTGCCGCAGCCGCGCGCCCGGCCGCCATCGCCAACCGGACACGTGCAATGATGGTGGACCGTAACGGCCAGATTCTCGCAGTCTCTCTGCCGACCGCGGCCGTCTATGCCGATCCGCGACAGATGATGGACCGGGCCGAGGCAGTGCGCCGATTGCAAAGCGTGCTCCCCGATCTGAACGGCCCCGCCATGCTCGCCGAGCTGATGGCCCCGCATCGCGACTTCGTTTACATCGCGCGCGAGGTCGGGCCGGAGCAGGAACTGCGCATCAACGATCTCGGAATTCCGGGCGTCAGTTTCCTGCCCGCTCAAGCCCGTCACTACCCGCTCGGCCGTACCGCGGCGCAGGTTCTGGGCGCCGTCGATATCGATGGGCACGGCATCGCCGGCCTCGAAAAATCTCAGAACCGGCGCCTCGCCGAAGATCCCAACCCGCTGCGCCTCGCCCTCGACGTGCGTGTGCAGGCCGTCCTGCACGACGAGATGGCCAAGGCGGTCGATGACTTCCAGGCGATCGGTGCCGCCGGCATCGTGATGGACGTGCTGACCGGCGAAGTGCTCGCCATGGCGAGTCTGCCCGATTACGAGGCCAACGATTTCGCCTCTGCGCCGCCGAAGGCGCGCTTCAACCGCGCCGCCACCGGCGTTTACGAACCGGGAAGCGCGTTCAAGCTGCAGACCGCCGGCATGGGTCTCGACCCCGGTCTCATCCATGTCTGGGACCGATTCGACACCGCGCACCCGATCGATATCGGCCGTTTCGTGATCCGGGACTACGAGCCGGTGAATCGCTGGCTCTATCTCCCGGAAGTCATTGCCTACTCCTCGAACGTCGGCGCTTCGCGCATCGCGCTGATCGTCGGCAAAGCACGGCAACGCGCCTGGCTCCGCAAGCTCGGCTTCTTCGAACGTTGCCCGATCGAACTCCCTGAAGCGGCGATGCCGCTGGTGCAGACCGACGCCGAGTGGGGCCGGGCCACGGTGATGACGGTTTCGTTCGGCAACGGAATTGCCGTGACGCCTCTCCATCTCCTCAACGGCACGGTCGCGCTGGTCAATGGCGGGATTCTGTTCGCTCCGACCCTCCTCTATCAGGATCCAGCAACCCCGCGCGCGGGCAGCGCCGTCATGCAGCCCGACACTTCCACGACCGTCCGCAAGCTGATGCGTGACGTGATCGTCCATGGCACCGGAATTTTCGGCCGTGTGCCCGGCTATTTCGTCGGTGGCAAGACCGGAACCTCGCAGGTGGTCCGCGACGGCGGCTACCGTCACCACACCAATCTCGCCGGTTTTCTGGCGGCGTTTCCGATCAACGCGCCGCGCTACGCGCTCTATGTCATGCTTGATGCCCCGCATGCCAACGCTCTCTCGCAGGGCTACAGCACGGGTGGCGAAATCTCCGCTCCGGTGGTTGCCCGGACGATCGGCCGCATCGCGCCGATGCTCGGGCTGCTGCCGGTCACCGATCCCGCCGAACGGGACGCGATCCAGAAGACGATCGAGCTTCCGCTCCAACCGAAGCCGCCACCAGGCGTGATTGCCCTTGGCCCTGGCCATCCGTTTCCGCCTGCTGCCGCCGACGCTCCAACCGACGTCGGCCAAACTCTCGAACCGTCGCGCAATCATGCTCTCGCGCGCGAGCGGCCGCGGCGCTACGCCGCTTCTCATGCCTCCTCTTCAGGTCGCTGAGTTGCTGCAGCGTCTTCCCCTGGAACTCGGACCGGGCGCCGCGTCCCGCTGGCGTGCGCTCGCCGGGCTCACGCTCTCAGGGATCGCGTCCGACAGCCGGCGGGTCCGCCCGGGCTTCCTGTTTGCAGCACTTCCCGGCCGTGCCGCGCGTTCCGGGGACCATCCGCGCCCGGCACTGGATGGCCGATCCTTCATTGCCGAGGCCGTCGCCAATGGCGCCGTCGCCGTTCTCGCGCCCTCCGGAACCACCTGGCCGCCAGGTGTGCCGCCGCGGCCACTGATCGAAGATACCGAGCCGCGCCGGCGCCTCGCCCAGCTTGCGGCCGCCTTCGCCGGCCCCGCCCCGCGCACCATCGCTGCCATCACCGGCACCAACGGCAAGACCAGCACCGTCGAATTCCTGCGCCAGCTTTGGACCATGGCCGGAGATCCCGCCGCCAGCCTCGGCACCCTCGGCCTCATCACCAGGGACAGCCGGACGCCGGGCGCCCTCACCACCCCCGATCCGGTGGCGCTGGCCGAGACCATGACATCGCTCGCCCGATCCGGCATCGCCCGCGTGGCCATCGAGGCCTCCTCGCACGGGCTCGATCAGTTCCGGCTCGACGGGCTCCGCCTTGGCGCCGCCGGTTTCTCGAGTTTCAGCCGCGATCATCTCGACTACCACCACGACATGCGAGCGTATCGTGCTGCCAAGCTCCGCCTGTTTGACGAGCTGCTCCCCGCCGGTGCCCCCGTCATCGCCTCCGCCGGCCTCGACCGCATCACCCTGGCTGCCCTTGCCGACATTGCCCGCCGCCGCCGCCTCCGCCTCGAAACGGTGGGCGAGGGTGGCAGCCTGCTCCGCCTGCTGCACGCGACCCCGGTCCCCGAGGGCCAGCATCTCACTCTCGCCGACAGGGAAATCCTGCTTCCCCTCCCCGGCCGCTTTCAGGCTGAGAATGCGCTCCTCGCCGCCGGTCTCGCGCTCCTGCTGAATACCGGGAATGCACTCGAAAACCTCACCCGCCTGCGCCCGGTCCGCGGTCGGCTGGAGCGCGCAGCCGAACTCGGCAACGGCGCCGTCGCCTACGTTGATTACGCCCACACGCCTGATGCGATCACAAATTTGCTGGCCGCACTGCGCCCGCACACCAGAGGGCGCCTCTTGATCGTGTTCGGCGCCGGCGGAGATCGCGATCCCGGCAAGCGAGCCGAAATGGGCCGCGCCGCAGAGTGCGGCGCGGATCGTGTGTTCGTCACCGATGACAATCCGCGCACTGAAGATCCGGCCCTCATCCGCCGCGCGATCCTCGCCGGCTGCCCCGGGGCAACCGAGATTGCCGGCCGGAGAGACGCTATCGCGGCCGCGCTTTCGGAGCTCCGCGCGGGTGATGTGCTCGCAGT
The DNA here is from genome assembly GCA_050730115.1 of Acetobacteraceae bacterium. GTDB lineage: Bacteria > Pseudomonadota > Alphaproteobacteria > Acetobacterales > Acetobacteraceae > JAKAWQ01. Next base: position 1,599 of record JBOHMK010000168.1, on the reverse strand, counting down.
CGCCGGCAAGGGCCACGAGCCTGGGCAGATCATCGGCAACCGGGTTCTGCCGTTCGACGATCTGGCCGTGATCCGCCATCTGACCGGCGAGCAGAGTGGTCAAGGGCGGATAGGTCCATGAACCTGCTTTGGCCTCCGGAAACGCTCGCGATTGCGGCCGGCGCCAGATCGACCCGACCGTTTGGCGCCGGCGGCGTCTCGATCGACAGCCGCACGCTCGGGCCCGGTGATCTTTTCGTCGCACTTCGCGGCGAGCACCGCGACGGGCACGAGTTTGTTGCCGACGCGCTGGCTCGCGGCGCCGCGGGCGCGATGGTGCATCGCGTGCCTCCGGGCTTGGCCCCGGATTCGCCTCTGCTCGTTGTTTCGGACACGCTGGAAGCGCTCCAGCGGCTCGGTGAATTCGCCCGCGCCCGCTCCCGGGCCCGCGTCACCGCGATCACCGGCAGCGTCGGCAAAACGACGACCAAAGAGATGCTGCGGCGAATCCTGGAAGCGGTCGCGCCGGGCCAGACACATGCCGCCCGTGCCTCTTACAACAACCAATGGGGCGTGCCCCTGACGCTGGCCGGACTGCCCGCCGACGCGGCCTACGCGGTCCTCGAAATCGGTATGAACCACCCGGGCGAGATCGCACCGCTGGCCGCCCTCGCGCGCCCGCATGTCGCCGTCATCACCGCCATCGAAAAGGTGCATATCGGCTTCCTCGGCAGTCTCGAGGCGATTGCCGATGAAAAGGCGTCCCTGCTGTCCGCGCTCGAAGTGGGCGGCGTTGCCGTCCTGCCGCGAGACACGCCCTTCCTGCCCCGCCTCATGGCCAGCCTGCCTCCCAACCGGCGCGTTTTGACATTCGGTGCCGGCCCGCTTGCCGACATCCGGCTGATCGAGGCCGAGCCCGAGCCGGGTGCAACCAATGTCCTCGCGGCCGTTCGCGGTCAGATCGTGCACTTCCGGCTCGGTGCCGCCGGCCGGCACCTGGCCTTCGATTCGTTGGCCGCCCTTGGCTGCGCCGCTGCCCTCGGGCTCGACCCCGAGACCGCAGCCGCGCTCGAGGGTTTCCAACCACTTCCCGGCCGCGGCGCCCGCCGCCGTCTGATGTTGTCGGGTGGCGAGGCCTTGCTGCTCGACGAGAGCTACAATGCCTCTGCCCCGTCCGTCCGTGCTGCGCTCTCGGTCCTGGCGCTCCAGCCCGGGCGGCGTGTCGCGGTGCTCGGTGACATGCTGGAGCTCGGCGAGTTCGCCAACGAGGAACATCTCAGCCTGGCTTCCGATCTCGCCCGGTCGGCCGACCTCGTTTTCGCCTGCGGCCCAATGATGTCGACTCTGTTCGAAAGCCTGCCCCGCGCGCTCCAGGGCGGCGTCTCGGCCGACGCCGAAGGCTTGGCCCCGATCGTCGCTTCGGCCATCGCTCCCGGCGATGCCGTCCTCGTCAAGGGCAGCCTCGGCAGCCGTATGCACCGGATCATCGCCGCCCTCTCGGCTAGTGTCCTGCCCCCGACGTTTGTTGCCTGTGGCAACAAACGTAAGGGGATCAGCAGGCCACTGAAAATAAAGGCTGGTGTGCCGACCACGGATGCCTCTCGATGAGCACCAAGTGTC
>JBOHMK010000167.1:0-10208 GCA_050730115.1 Acetobacteraceae bacterium | reverse complement strand
GGCGGCTGCAGGCCTCGGCCGAGATGGGCTACGAGTTCGTCGTCAATATGTGCAGCGATGCCATCGGCGAGGGCTGGGAGCCGTTCTTTCCGTTCGTGTTCACGCTGTTCTTCTTCATCCTGTTCGGCAACCTCGTCGGACTCTTCCCGTTGTTCTTCGCCTTCACGAGCCACCTCGCGGTGACCGCGGGGCTCGCGGTCATGGTGTTCATCCTCACCATCATCGTCGGGCTGTTCAAGCACGGGCTGCACTTCTTCAGCTTCTTTGTGCCACCGGGGGTGCCGAAACTCCTGGCTCCGATGCTGGTGCCGATCGAGGTCCTGACCTTCTTCTCCCGGCCCGTTTCGCTCTCGATCCGGTTGTTTGCCAACATCGTCGCCGGGCATGTGCTCTGGGAAGTGTTCGCCGGCTTCATGCTGATGTTTGCCGCCGCCCTCGGCGCGGTCGGAATCGCCGCCGCGGTGCTGCCGCTCGCCGTCAACGTCGTGCTGGTCGGCTTCGAACTCCTGATCGCGGTCCTGCAGGCCTATGTGTTCGCGATCCTCACCTGTCTCTACCTGCACGACGCCGTCCATCTGCACTGAAAATCAACGAAAGGAACTTCCTCATGGGTACAGAGGCTGCCAGAGCCATCGGCGCCGGTCTCGCTGCGATCGGCGTTGCCGGCGCCGGCGTCGGCATCGGCCAGATCTTCGCCGCCCTGGTGAACAGTATCGCCCGCAATCCTGCCGCACGTAACCAGGTGTTCGGGATCGGCATCCTGGGCTTTGCCTTGACCGAAGCAGTCGCGCTCTATGCGCTGCTGATCTGCTTCCTGGTGCTGTTCGGCTGAGCAGCCGTTCCGGGAAACCTCCGGATGCGTTTCGTTCCGGCACTGCTGCTGGCCCTCCTGCCGGCCACTTCGTTGGCCCAGGCAGAAGGCGGCGGAATGCCCCAGTTCGAGCCCGCGCACGGGCTGACCGGCACCCAGATCTTCTGGATGGCGGTGATTTTTCTCATCCTCTACCTCATCCTCTGGCTCTGGTTGCTGCCGGCGTTGCGCGCCGTGCTCGAGGAGCGCTCGGAACGGATCAGCACCGACCTCAACCGGGCGAAGCTCGCCAAGCAGGAGGCTGACCGGGCGGTCGCGGAGTTCACAGCGGCAACCCGCACCGCGCGGGCCGAGGCGCAGGCGCAAATCGCCGCCGCCACCCAGGCGGCGCGCGAGAGTGCGGCCGCGCAGGCGGCGGTGCTCAATGCGCGGCTCGAAAGCGAACTTCGCGCGGCCGAGGGGCGAATCGCCGCCGCGCGCGCAGCGGCGATGGGGGCGGTGAGCGAAGTCGCGCACGATACCGCATCGGCGATGATCGCCCGCCTGACCGGCCGCGCGCCGGACGCGGCGGTCCTGGCGCGCGCCATCAAAGCCTCACTCGGCCCCACGTCGGGCGAGGTCTCGGGCGAGGCGTCGCGCGAGGTGTCGGGCCCACAGTCGGTTCAGGTGCCGGCGGAATGAGCAACGCTTCGCAAGGAGCCGGTCGGTCATGGTGACGACTTTCACGATTGCCCAGTCGCCGCTCGTGCAGGCGGTCTTCTGGGTCGTGGTTGCGTTCGTCATTTTTTTCGTGCTGTTCGGCAAGAAGTTGTGGACGGTGATGGCGGCGGGCCTCGACGCGCGCGCCGCCTCGATCCGGGCCGAGATCGCCGAGGCGCAGCGGCTCCGCGAAGAGGCCGAGGTGATGCTCAGGGACGCCAAGACACGGCGCAACCAGGCCTTGCAGGAGGCCGAGACGTTGCTCGGAAGGGTGAAAGCGGAGGCCGCCGGGATCGCCGCTCAGGCCGAGCAGGAAGCGGTAAAGGCGGGCGAGCGGCGCGAGCGCATGGCGAGTGACCGGATCCGGGCGGCAGAGAAGGCAGCGATCACCGCGGTCAGGATCGCCGCGGTCGAGGTCGCGACCGCGGCGGCCACCGAGGTGATTCGCCAGCAAGTGGATCCCACTGCCGATGCGGCACTCCTCAGCCACGCGATCGCCGGGCTGCCCATGGCCCTGGCTCAGAAGGTCGGCTAGTACCAGGAATCATACATGAGCCGTACGGGCGAGTTATGGATGAGTGAAAGCGGGTACCAGTACCCCGGATCAGACTTGCGTGATACACTGTCCGTGACGAAATTCCTTCCTCCCTCCCCCTTGTGGGGAGGGTGGCGCGGAGCGCCGGGTGGGGGCGAGTCACTCAAGAACAAAAGCGACTACTACGTCACGGTGCGGAAAATAAAGCGCTGCCGCGCGCTGTAGTTCCAGAGGAACACAACCCCGGTCGCAATCACCTTGGCCGGCAGGCGGCCAAGCCCCGCGGCGGTGATCATCAGCCACAGCGCCGCCTCGTTGCAGCCGAGCCCGATCACACTCACCAGCAGGACCAGCGCAAATTCATGGTGGCGGCGGAAACGCACGCCGCTCTCAAAGACGAAGCGAATGGACAGCAGGTAGTTCACGGTCGCCGAGACCACGAAGCTCGCCAGCGCCGCCCAGAACCAGTGAATCTTGAAAATTCCGGTCAGCAGCATGAAGCCGCCGATATCGACGATCGCCGCCGCTCCGCCGACGATGAAATAGCTGAAGAAGCTCAGCGGAAGAGATTGTATCTGACGATACACCAGAGCGCCCAGAGCCCGTCCTTCCATCCGATCTTCTTCCCCTGCTCGTAGGTCCGCCCATTATAGGAGATCCCGACCTCGAACACACGACAGCCTGTGGCCGCGACTTTGGCAGTGATCTCCGGCTCGAACCCGAAGCGGTTCTCTTCGATCCTGATCGCCTGAATGATTTCGCGGCGGAAAACCTTGTAGCAGGTTTCCATATCCGTGAGATTAAGGTTGGTAAAGACGTTGGAAGTGAGGGTCAAGAACCCATTCCCTACCCGGTGCCAGAAATAGAGAACCCGATGCGGCCTCCCACCCTGGAAACGTGACCCGAAGACAACATCGGCCCGGTCCGTGAGAATAGGCTCCAGCAGCGCCGTATATTCCGCCGGATCGTATTCCAGATCGGCATCCTGGATCAGCACGATCTCGCCGCCCGCGGCCCGGATGCCCGTCCTGAGTGCGGCTCCCTTCCCTTGATTGACCTCGTGGAACAGAACCTGGTCAGCGAGCTTCCCACCCTCCGCGCGGAGAAACTCGCGCGTGCCGTCCCGCGAGCAGTCATCGACGACGATGATTTCCTTCTCCACCGGCGGCGCCGCGCGCACCCGGGCGAGGACCAGGGCGATGGTCTCGCGCTCGTTGAAGCAAGGAATAACGACCGAAAGCAGCATCAAAGCAGCATCACCGGGGCGACCGGGCTTGACTGCTGATCCCCGATGCCGTCACCACCAAGAGCCGGATCGGGAGCGCGCGATCCGATCGCGAGGTAAGGGGAGGGGGCATGGCTCCGCAAGGCGTCGAACCAACTGAAGCTATGGCCGATACGCTGACCCCGCGCCGCATCCTGATCACCGGCGGCGCCGGATTCCTTGGCTCGCATCTTTGCGAGCGCCTGGTCGGAGACGGGCACGACGTGGTCGCGGTCGACAACTATTTCACCGGCCGCAAGGACAATCTTGGCGGCCTCTTCGGCCGCCCACGCTTCGAGGTCCTCAGGCACGATGTGACCTTTCCTCTCTATGTCGAGGTGGACGAGATCTACAACCTCGCCTGCCCGGCTTCGCCCGTCCATTACCAGTTCGACCCGGTGCAAACCACCAAGACCAGCGTCGTCGGGGCCATCAACATGCTCGGTCTCGCCAAGCGGACCAAGGCGAAGGTGCTGCAGGCATCGACCAGCGAGGTCTACGGGGATCCGGAAGTGCACCCACAGACCGAAGAATATCGCGGCAACGTCAATCCGTTCGGGCCCCGCGCCTGCTACGATGAGGGCAAGCGGTGCGCGGAGACGCTGTTCTTCGATTACCAGCGCCAGCACCGCACCCGAATCAAGGTCGCACGCATCTTCAATACCTATGGTCCGCGCATGCATCCGGGCGACGGACGCGTGGTGTCGAATTTCATCGTCCAGGCGCTGCGCGGCGAGAATCTGACGGTCTATGGCGATGGCAGTCAGACCCGCGCCTTCTGTTATGTGGACGACCTGGTCGAGGGCCTGGTCCGCCTGATGCAGACCCCGGACGGGGTCACCGGGCCGCTCAATCTCGGCAATCCGCACGAAATCACGGTCATGGAACTCGCAGAGCGGATCATCACTTTGACCGGCAGCCGGGGGCGGATCGTGCACCGGGAACTGCCGGCCGACGATCCGATGCAGCGCTGTCCCGACATCGGGCTCGCGCGCCGGTTGCTCGGCTGGGAACCGACCGTGCCGCTCGAGGTCGGGCTGGAACGGACGATCGGCTATTTCGATCGCATCATCGCGGCAGCGAGCAGGGCGTCGCCTCACGCCACCCCTTGAATGGAATGACACGGCATGGAATGAGAGAGGGGTCGCTTGCCGGGGCGCCCGCGCAGAGCGCGCGGCGGAGGTGAGAGCAGCCGCGAGTTCAGGCCAACAGCTCCAGCGCCGCACGCGACAGCGCCTCGACGCCAAGCGCGATGCAGCCCTCATCGGGCTGGTAAGCCGAATTATGCAGCTTGTCGTTGCGCCCAGGCTGGCCGGAGCCAATGCGGAGCTGGAACGAAGGCACCCGCTCGGCAATCAGCGCGAAATCCTCTCCGCCGAGACTCGGCGGACCCCCATCGACCACCTCGCCCATCTGCGCCCTGACGGCAGAGACAGTGCGATCAAGCACCGAGTCGTCGTTGACCAGAGGCGGCACGCCGCGCACGTACTCGAGCTCTGATCGCACCCGAAGCGTATGCGCCGCTCCCTCGCAAAAGCGGCGAATTGCCGCCTCCGCCGTTTTCCGTGCTCCGGCATCGAGCGTCCTCACCGTGCCACGGAACACCACGCTGTCCGGAATGATGTTGACGGCCGACCCGCCGTGAATCGCCCCCACCGTGACCACCGCAGGCTGCACCGGATCGATCTCGCGTGACACCACCGTCTGCAACTGGGTGATCAAATACGCTGCAGCAACGATCGGGTCGATCGCGGTCTCGGGATGCGCGGCGTGGCCCGAACGCCCGTGCACGGTGATCTCGAACCTGTCCGACGCCGCCAGGCAAGCGCCGCGACAATAGCCGAACCGGCCAACCGGCATGTCCGGATGGTTGTGGAAGCCGAGCGCCAACGAAACATCCGGCGCCTCCAGCACCCCATCCGCGAGCATCGCCGCGGCCCCGCCGAGCGCTTCTTCGGCCGGCTGAAAAATCAGCTTGACACTGCCGGCAAGCTGCGGCGCCAGGTCCTTGAGAACGGCGGCGACGCCAATGAGCGTGCTGGTGTGAACATCGTGCCCGCAGGCATGCATCCGCCCGGGAACCCCGCTCGCGAACGAAAGCCCGGTCTGCTCGGTGATCGGCAGCGCATCCATATCGGCGCGGATCGCCAGTACCGGCCCCGGCCGTCCGCCCTCGATCAGGCCGACAACCCCCGTGCGCCCGACGCCTGTCCGGTGCTTGACCCCGAGCTTGCTCAGCTCTTCGGCAACCCGCGCCGCCGTCCGCGTTTCCTCGAACGCGAGCTCGGGGTGGGCGTGTATGTCGCGCCGGATGGCAACCAGTTGCGGGGCGATCCTGCCCGCAGCAGCGTGGATTTCAGGCGCCGGGTCGTTGGCACGGACTGCTTCGGGCATCGCGGGAAGCCTTTATCGGTTTGAGAGAATGAACATAACCACAAGCCGCACGCGCCGGCCACCCGGCGGCGTGCGGACGAGCAGGATTTGCCCGCTGCATGGCTGCGCATCCTCTCCGCTACGCCGAACGTCCCATCGAGCGGGTCGAACTCGCCCTCACCCGGGATGCTTTGCCCGAGCGCCGCACCCCGTGATAAAGTCGCCCTCACGGGCCCGTAACGGGGATGCACAAGGAAATCCGGATGACAGGACCCGCGCCCAACCTCCTTGCCCCCTCGAGAGACCAGCCGTCCGGCGACGAATCGCCGGTTCTCGCTGCCGCTTCGCCCGTTCAGGCCAGCATTTTCCCCGTGATTCTCTCCGGCGGCGCCGGAACACGTCTCTGGCCGGTCTCGCGGGAGAGCCAGCCAAAGCCGCTCTGGCCACTGGTCTCCGCGCGCTCCCTCCTCCAGGACACGCTCGCGAGGGCCGTCGGGCCGGAATTCAGCCCTCCGGTCATCGTCTGCAACGAGGCGCATCGTTTCCTGATCGCCGGCCAGCTCGAAACCGCCGGCATCACCGGGGCTCGGATCCTGCTCGAACCGGTTGGCCGCAATACGGCCCCCGCGATCGCCGCCGCGGCACTCCTTCTCGCCGAAACCGATCCGGCTGCGCTGCTTTGGATGATGGCGGCCGACGCCGCCATCACCGACCCGGCCGCGCTCCACCAGGTGCTGGCGACCGCCGTTCCCGCCGCACGCGCGGGCTGGATCGTCACCTTTGGCGTCAAACCGCGCTCCGCGGAGACCGGCTATGGCTGGATCGAACCCGGCGCCTCCCTCCCTGCCGCCCCGGGTGTCCGCCGCGTCACCCGCTTCCTCGAAAAGCCAGATCCGGAAACCGCCGCCCGGCTCTTCGGTTCGGGGCGTTATCTCTGGAACTCGGGTATGTTCGTCTTCACCGCCGCGCAGCTGATCGAGGAACTGGCTCTGCACGCCGCTCCCGTCCTCGCCGCCGCGCGGCGCGCGATCGAGACCCGCCGGACCGACCCCGACTTCATCAGGCTTGGCCCCGACGCCTTCCGGTCGGCACCTTCGATCAGCCTCGACTTCGCACTCGCCGAACGCACCGCCCGAGCCGCCGTGGTGCCCGCCGACCTCGGCTGGTCGGATGTCGGAAGCTGGGATGCGCTCTGGCAGATCTCGGCCAAGGATGCCGCCGGCAACGTCACCTTGGGCGACGTCCTGATCGAGAATGCCGCCAACTGCTACATTCGGAGCGAGAGCCAGCTCGCCGCCGTCGTCGGACTCTCAGATCTCGCCCTGATCGTGACCGGCGATGCGGTGCTCGCCATCCGTCGCCAGGGCGCGCAAGAGGTGAAAGCCGTGGTGGACCGCTTGCGCGCCGCCGGCCGGCCCGAGGTTTCAGCTCACCGTCGCGTCGACCGGCCCTGGGGCTGGTACGAGAGCCTGGCCATCGGCGAGCGCTTCCAGGTCAAGCGCATTACCGTCAAGCCGGGCGGCATCCTGAGCCTGCAGAAGCACTTCCATCGCGCCGAGCACTGGACCGTGGTCGCCGGAAGCGCGTTGGTCACCGTAGGCGAGGAGAAACGGTTGCTCGCGGAGCACGAAAGCATCGAGATCCCGCTCGGCACCGTGCACCGCATGGAGAATCCCGGCCGCATCCCGATGACTTTGATCGAGGTGCAATCAGGCGCCTATCTCGGGGAGGACGATATCGTCCGCCTGGAGGACCGATACGGTCGCACCTGACGCGCGCCCGGCACCCGGAGCCGTGCCCCGCGGCCCGTCCGGCCGCCGCCTCATCCGGCGGGCGGAGGTTCCGTTGGGACCCACCTGCCTTCCTCGTAATCGAAGTAGCGCCGGACTCGCGCTCCGTCCCAGTGGAACTGAAGATGTTTGGTCTGGACTGGAATTCCGACGGCCGATGGCCGGAACATCGCGACGCACCGGCCGCCCCGCCGCCGCACACTCGGATACTGCACGCCGGCGCTCCCGGCTGCGCGCAGTGTGACGGCGAATGCCTGGCTCGCGGTGTAATCATCCGGATCGAGCAGGCGTCGTTGTTCGTCGGCATCGAGCGTCGCGAGATCGTGCAGGAGAGCATCGATTCGTCCGACCAGCACGCGCATGTCTTCGTATCGCGGCCCATCCTCCGAATCGGTCGCGAACCTCCCGAAGTGGTAGCTCGTCTCGGCGATCGCGGTCGGCAAATCGTGCGCCGCGTAATAGGCACCGTGGCCGGCACCGGAGAATCGTCCGCCCTGCGGATTGCGATGCGTGAACGGCGCCATCACGTACGCGGCTCCCGGCCCGCTTACGCGTTCTTCGGCAGCAACCAGACGAATCTCGCCCAACTCGTCGCGGACGCGCGGATTGGTCAGCATCTCGGCGGCGATCAGGGCCTCCCACACCGCGGGATCTGGCGAGACCCGTTCGTAGAGATCGATCGGCGGATGGCGCGAAGCGACGATCCGGGTGGCCGCCGACCAGCGGATCCGGCGCAGCTCAGGGCTCAGGACCACGGGCCGCGGGCGGCATCGAGATATTGCCGGACCGCGGCCAGGTCAGTGACATCGCCGGCGCTCATCCGCTGGAGTGGCGCCTGGCCGCCGAAATGGCGGTTCGGCTGCCGGACCCAGTGATCGGCCATGGTGTGGTCGGCATAAAGGATCTGCAGCGCCTTCCAGATGCCGCTGGTATAGCCGATGCGCCGGATCACATCGCGCGGCACCGCGCCCACCTCGCCGGCCCGCCACTTGTAGAAGGTGCGGAGCGGCGGCTGGCCAAGAATCGCCCGCGCGTGCGCGTTGTCCGCCTGCCAAAGTTCCATGATCCGGAAGAAGCCGTGAAGCGCGTCGGCCGCCTGGTCAGGGGAAAAGGCGGGCGCCTCGGCCGGCGCCCGCGCCGGAACTGCCATCTGGGCCTCCTTGTTTTGTCCTGAGGCCCAATTTAGTCGTTCTGTGCCCTCAGGCAACCCTGAACGACGGTTCTACATCGCGACATGAGGAAGCCGAACGCAGATCCGCTCGGGTGCGTCCGAAGGGCTCCGATGCGCCCGCCACTCGACGCGGCGGCGGGGAACCTCGTATTGCCATTGACGGGACTTGCAGGACTGGCGGCGCGGCGGCAGCGACGATGTCAGGGAAAATCCCAGGGAAAGCCTACGTCAGGGAAAGTCTGATGGGATGCGGAAGCTTACGGAGCGAGGCAATGGGCGCGTACACCCCGCTGGAGCGATGCCGGGTCAGCGGCAGCAGAACGCTGGTGCCGGTTCTCGATCTGGGCCATCAGGCGCTGACAGGGGTATTCCCGCGCGATCCCATCGAGCCCGTCACGGCCGGCCCGCTCAGGCTCGTATGGTGCCCTGACTCCGGACTGCTGCAGCTCGCCCATTCGTATGATCCCCGCGAGATGTACGGGGGCGCATACGGCTACCGTTCGGGGCTCAATCAAAGCATGGTGCGACACCTGGAACAGAAGGTTCACGAGCTTGAGCGGACTGCCGGGCTTAAGCCCGGCGACACGGTGCTCGACATCGGCAGCAACGATGCCACCTCCCTGAAGGCCTACTCGGTGAGCGGCCTGAAGCGCGTCGGGATCGACCCGACCGGGGCCAGGTTTTACGAATATTACCCGGACGACATCACGCTCATTCCCGACTTCTTCTCGGTCGAGGTATTCCGTCGGAGCGGCGGGGAGCGGGCACGCATCGTCACCTCGGTCGCGATGCTCTACGACCTCGAAGATCCGATCGGATTCGCCCGTCAGGTGGAGCAGGTGATGGCACCCGGCGGCATCTGGCATTTCGAGCAGAGCTATATGCCCTCGATGCTTCGGATGACCTCCTATGACACCGTCTGCCACGAGCATCTCGAGTATTATTCCTTAACCGTGGTGAAGCGCATCCTGGAGGCGGCGGGCCTGCGCCCCCTCGATGTCAAGATGAACGCGGTGAATGGCGGCAGCTTTGCCGTGACGGCAGTACGGCGCGACGACCCGCGGCCTGGTTCGGAGGCGGTGATTGATTGGCTGCTGGCCCAAGAGGAGCGGATGGGGCTCGATACCCCACGCCCGTATCGCGAGTTCGAGGATCGGGTTTATCGGCATCGGACGGACCTCTTGCGCCTGCTGAAGGCGCTGGCGGCGGATGGCAAGAAGGTGCTGGGCTACGGTGCGTCCACCAAGGGCAACGTGGTGCTGCAGTTCTGCGGCGTGACCACGGCCGAGGTCGCCGTGATCGCCGAAGTCAATCCGGACAAGTTCGGCGCCTTCACACCCGGCACGGCGATCCCGATCATTCCGGAATCCGAGGCCCGCGCGATGCGTCCGGACTATTTCCTCGTGCTGCCGTGGCACTTCAAGGCGGGCATTCTGCAGCGCGAGGCCGAGTTCCTGGCCGGCGGCGGCAGGATGATCTTCCCGTTCCCGGAGATCGAGATCGTCTGACGCACGTTCCGCTTGGACTTGACGGCGGGATCCGAAACTCGCCGCGCTCCTTGAAAC
>JBOHMK010000166.1:0-4953 GCA_050730115.1 Acetobacteraceae bacterium | reverse complement strand
GCCCTTGACCCGCCCAATGGGACGTTGTGGGCCTGGGGCCCAGACCCCCGAACTTCAAAAGAAGGGATTCCAAAGGCCTGCTTTTGGCCGGGTGCGGGGCAGAGCCGCGCGTATTGTCCTGCACGTCGCGGTGCCTCAGCCTGCTCCGGAAGACGCCGGTGGCGCGGCCGGCTGAGAGCGGATGATATCGGCGAGCGCATTGCGCATCGGCTGGCTGGACACCACGATGTAGCCACTGAACGGCGTATCCATCTCGAGAATCACCAACATCGCCGAGGTGATGGAAACGGCACTCAGCGTGATAACGATGAAGACGAAGCTGCTGCGCGGTGCGTTCAGCCCGAAGCAGACGAAGATGACGACCAGCCAAAATACCAGGACGAGGTAGAATGCAACCGAGATGGTGGGACGCGCGTTCTCGATCAGAGTCCAGCGTGCTGCCACGAGGTTGCGGTAATTGGCGATGCAGCTCGCGGCAAGATTGCGATGCAGCGCATCTTGTGGCACGAGCCGGTAGATCGCCTGGCCGATTTCATTGAGAACGGCACCGAGACGGGGACTTTCGATCCGATCCGGCATGACCGGCACGGCCAGCGTACTCCGGGCCACGCCAGGCGGCAACGGCTCGCCGGGCCAAGTACTGGCGATGGCGCTTTCGGTATAGCGGCGGAGAGCGATCCGGGTAGCCATCGCCTCGGGTCCGTAGTTGCGGAGACTCTGATCGAGCTGGACGATTTGCGCCGCGACTGCCGAGACATTGGCATTGTCGCGGTCGAATCCTCCCTTCACCGCGTACGTGAGCAGGCCCATCACGAGGGCGGCGAACGTCACCAGCATGGTGACGACGAGGGTGACGAGATCGATTGTCTCCCGGCTCCGGTGGCGTTCCGGCAGACGTGTCTTGACGAACATGCCGAAGGCGGCGCTCAGCATCAGCAGAACGAGAAGCATGAACGCGTTCAACGGCCCGCTCATCCCGAGCCTCGCTGTCGCCTGGTTTTCTCGAGCAGTTTCATGGCATTGGCGGACCGCTGCGCGATTCCTCCAAACGAAATATCGATTTACGCGCGTTGTGCTCCGTTGGCGGGCGAGCTTACGCGGGCTCGACGAAGCGGGGAAAGATCGCCTCAGGCGGCGGCAAAGCGGTGCCGGCGGGCAACGGCTGAGCCAATGCAGCAAGATCACGGGCGGCGGCGGGCACGCCGAGCTGGTCGAGCATGCGTGCCATGCTCCCCGGCATGAAGGGCTGGAGTACGGTCGCAATGACGCGGAGCACATCGGCCAGCACCCGCAGCACCACGGTCATGCGCGCGGGATCGGTGCGGCGGAGCGCCCACGGTGCCTGACGATCAATATAGACGTTGGCGGCGCGAACCATCTTCCACACCTCTTCAAGCGCCTCCGAAAAGGCAAGCCGATCGAGGATCGCGGCAAGATCGCCAGGAAGCCCGCCGACCGCGGCGAGAATCGCCTGGTCATCCTGCGCGGTACAAGCGGGCACGGGCGGCAGCGACCGGGCGCAATGCCGCGCCAGGAGAGAGAGCGAACGCTGGGCGAGGTTGCCGAGATCATTGGCCAGCTCGTCATTCAGGCGGGTCACCAGGGCCCGGGTGGAGAAATGGCCGTCGTTCCCGAACGGAGTCTCGCGGAGCAGAAAGTAACGCACCGGATCGAGGCCGTAACGTGCAATCAATTGCCCGGCATCGACGACGTTACCCAGCGATTTGCTCATCTTCTCGCCTTCGAAGGTCCACCAGCCGTGCGCGAAAACCCGCTTCGGCGGTGTGATCCCGGCGGCCATCAGAAACGCCGGCCAGTAGAGAGCGTGGAAGCGTGCAATCTCCTTGCCGACGACGTGGATATCGGCCGGCCAGTACGCCCAGCGCCGATCCAGCTCGTCAGGATAACCCGCGGCCGTGATGTAATTGGCGAGCGCATCAAGCCAGACATACATCACATGATCGGGGTCGCCCGGCACCGGAATGCCCCAGCGGAAACTCGCCCGGCTGACTGAAAGATCGGTGAGGCCGGAACGGACGAAGCTCAGCAATTCGTTGCGCCGCGAGGCTGGCTGGATGAACTCGGGATGCGCCTCGTAGAAGGCGAGCATCCGGTCCTGCCAGGCCGAGAGGCGAAAGAAATAGGAAGGTTCGCGTACCCATTCGACCGCGGCTCCGGTTGGCGCGAGACGCGCGCCCTCAGGCCCCGGAACGAGCTCCGATTCATTATAGAACGCCTCGTCGCGCACCGCGTACCAGCCCTGGTACTCGCCGAGATAGATCTCGCCCCGCTCGGCCAGACGCTGCCACAGCACGCTGCAGGCGTGCTTGTGGCGTGGTTCCGTGGTGCGGATGAAATCATCGTTCGAGGCCCCGACGAGGACCGTCATTGCACGGAACTGGGCGGCCACTCTGTCCGTGAACGTCTGCGGATCGAGGCCGGCCGCGGCGGCGGCCTTTTCCACTTTCTGGCCGTGCTCGTCAGTGCCTGTCAGAAAGAATACATCATAGCCGGCGAGGCGCTTCCATCGGGCGATGACATCGGTGGCGATGGTGGTATAGGCGTGGCCAATATGCGGTGCGCCGTTAACGTAATAGATCGGTGTCGTGACGTAGAAGCGCTCGGTCATTCATGGTCGATCCAAGAGGGGTCCGTCCAACAGGGCAATACCGGAGATCACGGCCTGCCGCTTGTCGAGGCTGAACCGCTCGGTCTCGTCGGTGAGAACCGAAAGCGCGTGCCATACCTCCCCCCAGGCATCAAGGGGCCGGAGCAAGAGCAGCCGCTGCTGGTCAGGGTCGGCGCGGCCGCGCGCCCCGGCGCGCACCGCTGACGAGAGCGTTGCCAGCAGCAACTCCATGAAGGTCGTAAAGCCGCTCTCGGCGCGGCCGAGGCGATCGGCGATGCCATGCGCGCGGGCGGTGCCGAAGCGGGGCAGGCCAGCCAGCACCTCGTCAACCAGCGCCGCCATCGCCACACCCTCGTCAGCGGCAAGGCGAAGCGCCCGGCCGGGTGAACCTTCGGCGAGCGCCACCAGGCGCGAGCGTTCTTCCGGCGCAACGTCAGGCAAAAACCGGGCCAGCAGCGCCGTCACATCGGCGTCCCCAAGGGGAGAAAGCTTGAGCATGCGGCAGCGGCTCAGCAGCGTCGCCGGCAGACGGCCCGGCGCGGCAGAGATCAGCAGCACCAGCGCCCCGATCGGTGGCTCCTCGAGGATTTTGAGAAGAGCATTGGCGGCATTGGCGTTGAGAAATTCGGCCGGATCGACGATCACGACCCGCCATCCGCCCTCGATCGCGGTCAGGTGCAGGAACTCCACGCCGTGACGGACATCATCGACCAGGATCTCGCGGTGCCGCCGGCCCGATTTTGCATCCAGCGTGCGCGTGATGGTGCGGAGATCGGCGTGTCCGCCCGCGGCAACGCGGCGGAACACGGGATTCGCGGGCTCGAGCCAGAGGCTTTCCGCACCCGCCTGGAAGCCGGCCAGCAGGCGGCGTGCAAACCGGTACGCGAGGGTCGCTTTGCCCACTCCGACGGGGCCGGTGATCAGCCAGCCGTGGTGCAAACGCCCGCTCTCGACGGCCTCGATGAGCGTCCGCTCGGCAGCATTTTGGCCGAGCAGATCCGGGTTCTCCGGCGGCTCAGGTGCGGCCATCGGTCACGCCGCCGGGGAAGCCTCTCGGAGGCCTCGAAAGGCACTTCAAAGCCTGGGCAAGAAGCTCTTCGTGCACGCTGAGAGGGGCCGGCGAGGCGTCGATCAGGATGCACCGATCGGGATCATGGGAGGCGATGGCGCGGAAGCCGGCGCACACCCGCGCCAGGAACCCACCGTTCAGGCGCTCGTAGCGGTTGGCGTCAGTGCCGCGCGCGGCGAGGCGCGAGCGCGCGAGGTCCGGTGGAACGTCGAGCACAAATGTCAGGTGCGGCGTGAGACCAAGGAGGCGGATGAGAGTGGCAATGACGGCGCGGTCCGCGCCCTGGCCGTAGCCCTGATAGGCGAGGGTGGAATCAAAGAAGCGATCACAGATCACCGTGAGACCGGCCGAGAGAGCGGGGCGGAGCGTGCGCTCCACGTGCTCGGTTCGGGCCGCGAAATGCAGCAGCGCCTCCGCCAGAGGATCGAAGGCAAAGACGCTCTCCAGCAGGAACCGCCGGAGCACCTCTGCGCCCGGGGCGCCGCCTGGCTCACGCGTCAGCAGAACCGGGCGGCCAGCCGCGGCGATGGCCTTGGCGAGAAGACGGGCCTGCGTCGATTTCCCGCTGCCATCCACTCCTTCGAGGGAGATGAAGCGGGCTGGCACGGCGCGTTCAATCACCAAACGCAAGATGCCTGAGAACTGCAAAGGCCCGGCCGGCGACGCCAAGCCGCGGCACGCCGCGGCCGGCGTAGAGCGGCAAGCGGACCGGCGGCACACCCTTACCGTCGAGAGCGAGCCAGCCGAGCTGCTGCCCCGCTGCGATCGGTGCCGGAATGGGCGCCTCATAGACCGCACGGATCTGCGCCGTTCGCCGCCATTCATGCGGCAGGGTTGCGACCAGATCGACATTGCCGGCAAGCGGCACGGTCGCGGCGGTACCGAGCCACACCGGCACTGCGGCCACTGGCGCTCCGGCCTTGAACAGAACCACATCCTCGAACGAGCGGAACGACCAATCCAAGAGGCGCACGCCCTCAGCCGTGCGGTCGGCCTCGCTCGGCATGCCATTCAGCACCATGATGATGCGTCGGCCTTCGCGCTCCGCGCTGGCGCAGAGGCCGTAACCGCCGGCATCGGTGAACCCCGTCTTCAGGCCGTCGGCAAGATTGTCCTGCACCAGCTGATTACGATTGTACTGCTTGATGTTGCTGAAGGTGAACACTTTCTCGGAAGCGTAATGATAATATCGGGGGAAATTTCTGATGATAAGACGCGCGAGGGTCGCGATGTCCTGGCAGCACATGTAATGCCC
>JBOHMK010000165.1:0-14705 GCA_050730115.1 Acetobacteraceae bacterium | reverse complement strand
GGTCGCCGCCTGCTGCACCTGAGCGACGACCGCGGCGGTCGGATAGCCGAAGACATGCAGCACCACGGCCATGCCGACCAGCCCCGCGAACTCGATGCCGATCGTCAGCATCGGCATCACCAGCAGGACCGCGATCAGCCGCGGCAGGACCAGCATGGTCATCGGGTCGAGGCCCATCGTGGAGAGGGCATCGACTTCCTCGTTGACCTTCATGGTGCCGATCTCGGCGGCAAACGCCGAGGCTGTGCGCCCGGCCAGGATGACCGCCGCGAGCAGCGGCCCGAGTTCGCGAAAGAGACCGATGGCGACGAGATTGGCAACGAAAATGACGGCACCGAATGCGCGCAGCGGGATCGCCGACTGGAAGGCCAGGATCAGCCCGATCAGGAACCCGAGCAGGAGAATGAGCGGCATTGCCCTGACCCCTGCCTGGTCCGCGGCACTCAAAATGTCGAGCGGACGCAGCATACGAAGCCGCCCCGGCGCGCGGACAATCGCCACCGCCATTTCGCCGAGAAAGGCGACGCCATTGGCGGCGGCGGTCAATCCGGCCAGCATCAGCGTCCCGGCTCCCACCGCCTCGCCGCCGCCCTGAGGTCTGGGCGGGGCTGCCAGCGCCACCCGCACGCGCTCGATCAGGCCGACCAGAGTCTGGCTCGCGCCCAGGAGGGCGGCCGGGGTGCCGTGTGCCTGTTCGGCGGCGACCAGGAGAGTCGCCCCGGCGGTATCGCAGACCGACACGGCCGAAAGGTCGAACAAGAGCTTGCGGTCCCTGGCCCCGCTTGCCGCCGTGAGCGCCGGCGCCCAAATTCGCGCCACCCCGTCCGCATCCAGCCTTCCGGCGAACACCAGTGCGAAGCTTCCGTCGCGGTCGGCGTGCGCGAGTGTCGCCGTCTCGTCGGGTCCGACGCCGGCCTCGGCCGCCCTCACTGGCAAGAGACGGCACGCGCCGCCCGGCGGCAGAGGGGGCGGCGCGGTTCAAATGTGGCAGAGAGTGGTGAGCGGGCAGAGGCCATGCGCGGTGAAAAGAACGTTGACCGGACCTCGGGCGACAGCAACCAAGGCCGCCCCTTATACCAATGCGGCGCCCAGGTCACGCCCGCCATCCGTGGGCACCTCGCCTCAAGTAACGGAAAGGACGGACCAATGGCGGACCCCGTGCTCGCCGCACGTGACCAGCGGATCGGGCGGATCCGGCTCAACCGGCCGGCGGCGCTGAATGCGCTCGATCTCGGGATGATCCGTGCCATCCGTGCCGCCCTCGAAGACTGGCGCCACCAACCGGCCGTGCAGGCGGTTGTCATCGAATCGAGCGACGCCCGTGCGTTCTCGGCCGGCGGCGACATCCAGGCCATCCGCAGCGCGGTACTCACCGGCGATGACAATGCCATTTTCTCGTTTTTCTCCGAGGAGTATGCACTCAACCTCGCGATCGCCGAATATCCGAAGCCGTATATCGCGATCATCGACGGCATCGCGATGGGCGGTGGCATCGGCGTCTCGGTGCACGGATCGGCGCGGATTGCAACCGAGCGCGCAGTATTTGCGATGCCTGAAACCGCGATCGGGTTGTTCCCGGACATCGGTGCGAGCTACTTCCTGCCGCGCCTGCCCGGTGCGCTCGGCACTTGGCTCGGCATCACCGGGGCGAGGCTGACCGGTGCCGACGGTGTGCATGCGGGACTGGCCACGCATTTCGTGCCGCAGGCGCGACTCCCCGCTCTCTCCCGCGCGCTGGCATACGACGGTGCAGGGGTGCTCGCCGCGTTCGCCGAGCCGCTGCCGCCATTCACCTTTGCATCTCTGAGGTCCGCCATCGACCGCTGCTTCTCCGCACCTTCCGTCACCGGGCTCCTGGAACGGCTCGCCACTGAACCGGGTAAGTTCGGCCGCGATACCGCGGCTATGCTCCGGACTTTTTCGCCTTCATCGATCGCCTGGACCTTCGAGGTGCTCCGCCGCGGAGCGGAATCGACACTCAAGGATGCGCAGGCCACGGAATTTCGTGTGGTCTGCCGTGTCGTGCGTCATCCTGACTTCGCCGAAGGCGTGCGCGCGATGGTCATCGACAAGGACCGACAACCGCATTGGATGCCCGCCTCGATCGAGGACATCGACCCCGTCCGGATTGCGGCGATGTTCGAGGAGTAATGGAGATGCCTGCCCACATCTGCACCACCTGCGGCGCTCAGTTCTCTCCGGCCGACGCACCGCCCGACGTCTGCCCGATTTGCGAAGATCCCCGCCAGTACGTGAATGCGCTCGGCCAGAGCTGGATCACACCAGACCGCCTGAAAAAGACGCACGCCAACAGCTTTCGCCTGCTCGAGCCTGGCTTGTTCTCCATCATCACCACGCCGGCATTTGCCATCGGCCAGCGCGCGCTACTCGTCCGGACGCCGGAAGGCAATGTGCTTTGGGACTGCATCTCGCTGCTCGATCCGGCGACCGAAGAACTGATCGATTCGCTCGGCGGCCTGGAGGCAATCGCGGTTTCGCATCCGCATTACTACACGGCGATGGCGGACTGGGCCCATGCATTCGATTGCCCGATCCATCTTCATGCCGCCGACCGCGCATGGGTGATGCGGCCGGATCCGGCGATCCGTTTCTGGGAGGGCGAGACCCTGGCGATCATCTCCGGCCTCACTCTCATCCGCTGCGGCGGGCATTTCGCAGGCGGGACGGTGCTGCACTGGGATGACGGAGCGAACGGGGAGGGTGCCCTGCTCTCCGGCGACATTCTGCAGGTGGTGCCGGACCGGTGCCACGTTTCATTCATGCGCAGCTTTCCAAATATCTGGCCGCTTTCAGCGCCTGCCGTCGAGCGGATCGTAGCGGCGCTCGCGGGCGTTCCGTTCGAGGCGATTTATGGGGCCTTCTCCGGGCGTGAGATTCTTGCCGCCGGCAAAGCCGCCTTGGGAGCCTCTGCCGAGCGCTATCTCGCCGCCATCCGCGGCGACGGCAAGGCCGAGCTTGCATAGCAGGCGTCTCGGCTTCGGCTATAATGGGCGCTCGCGCCAGTCGGCGCGGCAAGCAGAACGGAGAAGCCTTTCATGTCCGGTGAAATGTCGTACCCGTCCGTCGAGGTCCACGGTTTGAGGCCGATGTGCTCCTTCCTCGGGGCGGTGCACGACGCCCTGCGTCCGATCGGCTATCCGGTGATGCGTATCGCCGTCGGACTCGCCATCGCGTCGCACGGCTACGTCAAGCTTTCCCTCCTGCTCTCTGGCCACGGCGCCGGGTTCGCCGAGAAGGTGTTCGCCGCGCACGGCCTGCACCCAGGCATCTTCTGGCTCGCCTTCATCGGCTGCGTCGAGTTCTTCGGCGGCCTGCTGCTCGCCGCCGGATTGCTGACCCGCCTCGCCGCGGTTGCCGTCGGCATCGACCTTCTGATGG
Source organism: Acetobacteraceae bacterium (assembly GCA_050730115.1). GTDB lineage: Bacteria > Pseudomonadota > Alphaproteobacteria > Acetobacterales > Acetobacteraceae > JAKAWQ01. Next base: position 11,306 of record JBOHMK010000165.1, on the reverse strand, counting down.
CACTGATCCTCGTTCTTCTGCCGCGTGGCGGATTGAATGCCGGAGATCAGCTCATCCTGATGTGGGGCTTGATGGTATTCGGCATCGGCTGCATCGGCGGTGGGCCGTCATCGCTCGACGCGGTGATCGGCAAAGAACTCTGATCGCGCCCTCATCCGGGAGAGCAGCCATGCGACATGCGAAGACCTATGCGGCAGCGTGCCTTGCGCTCGTACTTTTTGCCGCCCAACCGGCCGCCGCGGCCACCATCCTGCATCTTTCGGCGAGCGCGACCGTCAAGCAGATGCCCGATGAGCTCGCGGCAACGCTCACCGCAAATGGTCAGGCGGTGACGCCAGCCGAGGCGCAGGCCGCCGTCAACGCGATGGTGACCAAGGCGCTCGCGGCAGCGCGGGCGGAGAGCGCGGTCACGGTTTCCACCGGCAGCTATTCGGTCTGGCAGGCCACCGATCCGCATCCGGCGTGGCATGCGAGCCAGAGCATCGTTCTCTCCGCAAGCGACGGTCCGGTGCTGCTCGACCTCGTCGGCACGCTGCAGGGTGACGGACTTGCGGTTTCCGAACTCGCCTGGCGGCTCGATCCGGAGACCGAGAAGCAAGCCTACGACAAGGCCGAGACGAGCGCACTCACTCGCCTGAAGGAGAAGGCAGTGGAAACCGCGAAACTGCTGGGGATGCATTTCGCGGGCTTCCGCCAGATCTGGCTGAGCCAGCCTGCCGGACCGCCGCCGCGTCCGATGGCGATGATGGCCGCCCGCACGATCGCGGAACCGAACGCGGTTCCGGCGGAGGCCTCGGTGACGGCGACGGTGACGGCGGAAGCGACTCTTGTCCAATAGGCGCTGGCAGGAGGCACCATCAATCGCCGCGCCCATCGCGAGCCTGCCGAACGCTACCCCCACAATCAACTCGGCAAGAAGTACGAGCAGCAGGGCCCGCCGCTCTCCACATTGATCGTGGTGGCATCGTGCGGAACGTCATCGGTGGTGCCGCGGGAGGTCTCTGCGTGCAGTTCGGACGGCACTCCGCGATGCGGTTCGGAGCCGTGGAGGGATCATGCACGGTCGGTGACCCAGGGGCAGAGACCGACCCGAGGCGATCGTTCGCAACCGGAACCCGTCCCCCCGGCGTGGACACGAGGGAACCCAGGACGGCGGGGACACAGGATTGGCCGACGGACCAATGCTCAACACGAACTATCGCAGTTCGTACCGCAAAGCCCCATAATGAAACCAGTGAAAAGTAGCAAAGGGAACGTGTGATGAAACGCGATCCAGTAGCTCAACGACAACACGCGGGTCCAGGAGCGGTGTCGCAGCCGACCACCCAAACCAGGCGCATGCGAGCGGCGATTGATCAAGCTGTTGCCATTGCGCCAGGCTTCCTGCGCGGCGATATCGATGCGGATGACATGGCAAACACGATGGTTCAAGCGGTACGTCACTACGCCGAACAGGAACGAGTCCTCGGCGGCAGCGGTGCGTCCCGGGACGCGCAGGCCCAGGCATTGCAAGCTGTCCTCACCGAGCTGGACACCTGCGGGTCGGGATACCTCGCGGGTCGTTGCGACGCAGCCTGCGTCGGCCGCACTATGACAGCGATCGTCCGCGAGTTCGGTCCACACTGAGGATCAGGCGCACGGCAGGGCGCCAGCTTCGGATCGCAAATCCATGCCGGCACCATAGCTCTGACGTCTTTTGTAAGGATACGCCAAACTGGAAGTGTCGTTGATATCTATTTTCTCCGTCTCCACCCTGGACATTAACTCGGTCATATGGTGAAAGTCGATCTGCGAAGGCGGACGACGGTATGGACCCGGAACGTCGAGCCGGAGCGTGACGATCTCCGATCGTCACGCCTTACTCTGTTCCGGCGGGTCTCTCCTGCAGGGGCCGCGTGGCCGCGCTCGCGTGCTCTTTGATCTCGGCTATGGTGCGGAGCCAATTGCCGAACAACCGCGCCGCGCCGCACCGGGCCCTGGCCAGCCGGGCACGATCGATGCCGGCCCGCTCCGGAAACCCGGCCATCGTGGCCGGGTCGCGGCGCGCCAGCGCTGTCGCGCGGAAGTCTTGCAGCAGAGACGCCGTCGCGGCCTCGAAGCAGCCTTCCGGGATCGCCGGCCAGTAACTCTGCTCGCCGGCTAGGCAGCGCCTGACATCTCGCCGATACTCCCGGAACAGGCTGTCCGCGTCGTACTCGGGATGGCCTTGCAGCAGCACCAGAAGGCTCCGCCCTTGGCGGACGAACAGGTTGACGCCAGCCTTCTCGGATCGGCTCAGTACCGTATATCCCGCAGCGCGAAGTACGTCCTCGGGAATACCGTTCCATCGCGAGTGCGCAACCGGCCAGCGGTTTCCGAGCCCGATCGTCAGGGGATGATGGTCAGAGTTCGCATGATCGAAGACGCCGGAACATTTCCGTGTCAACCGCGTTCGCTCGATGTCGTCGAAATGCAGCGCCGCGGCGTGCGCGCCAAGGCAGGAGAACAGCGCCGAAAGCGTGCTACTCTCGGCCCAGTCGAACAACCGGGTGAGCGAACCCCAGTACGGCTCGTCGGACAGCCGCACGGCCTTCGGCTCGTTACCGGTGATGATCACCGCGTCGAGGCGGCTCTGCACCAGCGCGTTGAGGTCATCATAGCATAGCGAAAGATGCCGTTCCGCCTGCTCGCCCCGCGGAACATCGGCGAGCGCGAAAAAATGTACCCGCACATCGAGCCGACCGGCGCCGGCTTCGATCAGGTTCAGAAACTGCCGCTCGGTCGCCTCGAGCGCCGCGTCCGGCATGTTGTTGACGAAGCCGAGCTCGATCGGGGCCAAGACGGAATCGTGGATTGCTTCACCGTCCACCGCCTGTGAAGCCGGACTCTCAACCGAAAGCGACGGCAATCTGCGTCGTTCGCCGTAGGACCTCGTCTCCGTTGGAACGAGCGGCATGGCGCCCGACTTCCGGTTCAGCCGGCACCCGGCGATAGGGTGGCGTCGCTGGTCGCGCCCAACGCCTGGTCGAGATCGGCCAGGATGTCGTCGATATGTTCGAGCCCGACGGAGAGCCGGATCATCTCCGGGAACACTCCCGCCTTGCGGTGTTCCTCGGCGGAGAGCTGGCGGTGCGTGGTCGAGGCCGGGTGCGTGACGAGCGACTTGGCGTCTCCCATGTTGACCATGCGGGTGAACAGCTTGAGCGCGTTGAACATCCGTCGGCCGGCCTCGAACCCGCCAACGACGCCGAAAGTGACCAGCGATATACCCTGCCCACCCAGATACTTCTGGCAGAGATGATGGCAGGGGCTGTCCGCGAGGCCCGGCCAGTTTACCCAGGCGATGCGCGGATCGCGGCGCAGGAATTCGACCACCGCCCGGGCGTTGGCGAGGTGCCGCTCCATCCTGAGCGGCAGGGTTTCGATGCCTTGCAGGACAAGGAATGCGTTGAGCGGTGCGAGCGTCGAGCCGGTGTTGCGCTGACAGACCGTGCGGCAGCGTGCCACGAATGCCGCCCGGCCGAACTGCTCCGTGTACACCACGCCGTGGTAGGACGGTTCCGGCTCGGTCAGCATCCGGAAGCGCCCTGGTTCTCTTCCCCAGTCGAAATTGCCGGCATCGATGATGGCGCCGCCCACCGTGGTGCCGTGGCCCGCCATGAACTTGGTCAGCGAATGGACGACGACGTCCGCGCCGTATTCGAAAGGCCTGAGCAGGATCGGCGTCGCCACCGTGTTATCGACGACAAGCGGCACGCCGGCCTGGTGTGCGACCCGGGCCAGACCCTCGATATCGGCGATGTTACCGGCCGGATTCCCGACGCTTTCGCAATAGACGAGGCGCGTGCCACGGTCGATCAGGCGGGCGACGTCAACCGGGGCATCGCTTTCCGCAAACCGTGCTTCGACACCCTGTTTCGGCAGCAGATGCGCGAACAGCGTGTAGGTCGCACCGTAAAGCTGCGGCACCGATACGATATTGGTGCCGACCTCGATCAGGTTGGCAACCGCGTAATGGACCGCGGAGGCACCCGAAGCCACCGTCAGCGCGCCAACGCCGCCCTCCAAAAGAGCGACCCGCCGCTCGAGCACGGCGTTGGTGGGGTTGTCGATCCGCGTGTAGATATGGCCTTCGGTCGTGAGGTCGAACAGCGCCGCACCGTGCTCGGCACTGTCGAAGCCGAATCCGACCGTCTGATAGATCGGTGTCGCGACCGCCCTGGTCGCGGGATCGATCCGATGGCCGCCGTGGATCGCGATCGTCTCGCGCCTTAGTGGCCTCGGCTCCGGACCGGGCAGGCCACAGCCACCCCCTTGCCCGGCACTGGTGGGGTACGAATCCGGTATTCGGTCCATACTCTTCGGTGGGATCCCATTCTGAGGTTGCGGACGGATCTGTGTCTCATATCTTGGGACTTCGGTTGCCCCGTGAGACGTCAAAAGTTCGTGTCTCCAGATCCGATAAGAGTCGTTGGTCTCGACTGTCGAAAAATGCGCCGAGATGTGAAATCTGCCGGCGCAGCCGGAGAGGCCGGCCATCATCTCCTGATCGAGACTCGCCTCCGATCTGACGTGCCATCTTCACGGTAGCTTTTAATCATCTGCGAATAAGTCATATTTATCTGGAAGCTGCCGACGTCAGGGGCTGCCCGATCGATCAGGAACACTCGCCCTGTGCCCGCGGCAGAGCCTCACAAAGCGATGTCACGAGGAGATCCTGTCCGCGACTTCTGCAGAAGGAGCGTGGCGCCAGAGCCATGGTCGCTTTGGAACAAATGTTCTAATCTCACGCACTTGATTGGGTCTCGTCGTGTGAAAGACAGTACTGTTTTTGGATGGTGACCACAAATGGGATTTCAGGTGCAGAACCAGGCTGACATCGTTGACCGCCCGCCGGCGCCCCCGCCGACAGCGGGACAACCCGTTTCGGCCACGCTGATCGCCGCCATCTTCGAGCGTGTGCTGGCCGTCTCGCCGATCGACGGCGAGGACGATTTCTTCGCGCTCGGTGGCGATTCGATCCTGGCAACGGCGGTTGCTCTCGAGATCGAGCAGGAGCTTGGCGTCGCACTCTCCCTCAGCACCCTGTTCGATGCTCCGACGCCTGTCATGCTCGCCCGGGCTGTGGCCGGGCGGGCCGCGCCGGATCATCGCTCGATGGTACTGCTCAAGGCCGGATGCGGCGCGCCGCCGGTCTTTCTTGCGCCCGGTTGGTACGGCTGGCCAACCACCTTCGGCGAGCTCGCCCGGTGCATGGAAATTCCCGGCCCGATCTACGGATTCCGCGCACCGGGCCTCGACGGGATGGAGCCGCCGCTCGCCCGGATCGAGGACTTCGCCGAGCGTTTCCTGCCCGCCGTCCGCGCGGTGCAGCCGCACGGCCCGTACTTCCTTGGCGGCTACTCGATGGGCGGGTTGACCGCCTTCGAGCTCGCGCAGAGGCTTACCGGCGGCGGCGAAGAAGTCGCACTGCTCGCGCTCTTCGATACCTATCTCTGTCCGCGGCGTCTCGCCTTGGCCAGCAAGCTCGCGGTCTGGCGCCGCCGCTTCGCGCATCACGCGGCGAGCCTGAAAGGCAAGCCCTGGCACGCCCTGCCGCCTTTCGTGCTCGCCCGCTTGCGCAGCCTGATCGGCGATCTCGGCATCTTTGCGAGGCCGTCTCCCGGCCTGCCTCGCCCCGGCGACAGCTGGTGGACGCCAGCGGTGCAGCGGGTGATCGAGGCTGGCACCGCCGCTGCAGTAGCCTACCGGCCGCGATTCTATCCGGGCACCGTCACCTACTTCGAGGCCCGCGACAACAACGCCATGCCGGGTTATCCGGACCTCACCTGGCAGCGGCTCGCGGCGAAGTTCGTCATCCATCTCGTCGATGGCAACCATTGGCAGATGATGCACGAGCGAAGCGCAGACACGGCCCGTCAGTTCTCGGCATGCGTACGGGCGGCGCTCGCTGCGCCCGTGATCGCACCGCCGCCCATCCGCTGCCGATCCCACGAACCCGAAGATCGCCGGCCGTGGCCGCGCTCAAGCTCGTTCCGCGCTCACGTTTGAAGGATTTGACTCGTGAAATCATCTTTCGGAATCAATGATCTCTTGCAGTCCCTCGGGCCCCTGCAGCGGGGCGTGGCCCGACATCCGATGTACGCGTACCTGCAATCCGCCGATGACGTCAGGGTATTCATGGAATACCATGTCTATGCAGTCTGGGACTTCATGGGTCTCCTCAAGGCGCTGCAGCGGCATCTGACATGCACCGCTTCAACCTGGGTGCCGGCCGGCACGGCCGAGATCCGGCGCCTCGTCAACGAGATGGTGCTCGAAGAGGAATCCGATGAAATCGGCGGTGTCGCGACCAGCCATTTCGAGCTCTATCGGAGGGCGATGCAGGAGGCAGGCGCCGGTTGCACCCGGATCGACGCCTTCATCGCCCGCATCCGCGAATGTTGGCCGGTCGATGCCGCGCTCGTCGCCGCCGGCGCCCCGGCCGGTGCTCAGGCCTTCGTCAGGACCACGTTCGAAACGATCGCCTCGGATCAGCCGCATGTGATTGCCTCCGCCTTCGCGTTCGGGCGCGAGGATGCCATTCCGAACATGTTCGCGGCGATCGTCGGCCAGATCCCCGAGCGGCAAGGGCTCGCCACGTTCGAGCGCTACCTCGGCCGTCATATCGAGCTCGACGGCGGTGCGCACGGCTCGATGGCGATCGCCATGCTGCACCAGTTGTGCGGCGACGATGCGGACAAATGGCGTCAGGCCGCCGGGTCGGCGGCTCGCGCTCTGGCCGCACGGATCGCTCTCTGGACGGCGATCCAGGAGGCGCTCGAAAGTCGGAAAGCGTGCCCGGTCCCGACCCCGCGGGCGGCGTGAATTGACCTCCGATGCACGCCGGGAATGGCCAAAAAGGCACATCGGTGACGCGCTCATGCCTTGGGCAAGCGAAAGCCCGGAGCGGCCGGCGCTGATCGACGGCGGTCGCGTCTGGACTTACGCAGCCCTCGAGGACGCGGTTCGCAGAACCTCGGCATGGCTCACCGGAAAAGGCATCCGCCCGGGCGATCGCATGATGATCGTCAACGAGAATTCGCCCGCCGCGATCGTGCTGTTGCTCGCGTCGGCCCGGCTCGGCGCCTGGGCGGTGCCGGTCTCTGCCCGCCTTGCCGACCGCGAGATCGACCAGGTCTCAGACCTCTCCGGTGCCCGTCGCGTCATCTACACGGTCGCCGCATCACCGCTGGCCGCAGCGCATGCACGCCGCCGCGAGGCCAAAATCGAGTCGCTGCCCGCTGACGCCGGCCCGGTCGCAGTCGGGCCGCTCGATAGTTCCGTCCTGCCGGAGCCGCAAACTCTCGATCCGGCATCCGGGGTCGCGGTGCTCATCTATACGTCCGGCACTATCGGCCGGCCCAAAGGGGTCATGCTGACGCACCGGAACCTCCTCTTCATGGCCGAGATCTCCGGCCAGATGCGCAGCCTCACCCCGGACGATCGTTTCTATGGTGTGCTGCCGGTCTCGCACATCGTCGGCCTCGCCGTGGTCGTCCTCGGGTCACTCTTCCACGGCGCGTCGGTCCATCTCGCCGCGCGTTTCCATCCGGGGATGGCAGCCCGCGCCCTCGCCGAAGGGCAGGTCACAATCATGCTCGGCGTACCGTCGATGTATGCGTTGCTCGCCGAATACGCCGAAACGGGCGGCTTGCGCCCGCTGCCACATCCCTGCTTGCGGGCAATCGGTGTCTGCGGCGCCCCGCTCGATCCCGCCGTCAAGCATGCGGCCGAGCGGCTGTTCGCCATGCCGTTGCACAACGGCTATGGGATTACCGAGTGCTCGCCGACGATTTCTCAGACTCTCCTCGATCAGCCACGCACCGACTGCTCGGTCGGCCGCCTGCTTCCCGGGGTGGAGGCGAAGATCGTCGGCGCGGATGGTGCGCCAGTCGCCGCGGGTGCCGTCGGCGAGCTTCGGGTGCGCGGTCCGAACGTCATGCGCGGCTATTACAATGCGCCCCGGGAGACCGAAGCCGCGATCGACGCCGAAGGCTGGTTCAACACCCGGGACCTGGCCCGGCTCGAGGACGGCAACCTCTTCATCGTCGGCCGCACCAGGGAGCTGATCATTCGATTCGGCTTCAATGTCTACCCGGCCGAGATCGAGGCGGTCCTGAACCATCACCCTGCCGTGCTGCACTCCGCGGTCCTCGGCCTTCCGGTCGGCAGTGAGGAAGAGATCATCGCCTTCGTTCAACCACTGCCCGGACCGACACCCTCCGCGGCCGAGCTGATGCGCTACGCCGCCCGCGAGTTGGCACCCTACAAGAGACCAACGCGGATCATGCTGGTGGCGCAATTGCCGCTCAGCTCTGCCGGCAAGATCCGCAAGGCGGAGCTCGCGAAGCTGATCGCTGACCACGGATCAACATCGCCTTTGGCGGGATCGCTGAGCTCGCCGCCAATGCCATGAGATTGAGCGAGAAAATAAAGTGGGGAGCGTGATGACCTCACGTCATCACGCTCGCCAGGCCTGCGCCTGAAATTCCCCGGCCCGCTCAGTACCCACCGCCCCCACCGCCGCCGCCACCCATGCCACCACCGCCGCCACCGCCATTGCCGCTGCCACTACCGCTTCGGTAGGCGCTGGGCATCGGTGAACCGGCGTTGAATGCACCGCTGGTGCAGGCGCCAAGCGCGAGCATCAGTGCTGCGGCGAGGGCCAGGAATCTGATCGGCATCGGAATCTCCCGTAGATTTGGATCTTCGGATGTCACAACACGGAGCGCGGGCGAATATTCCGCGATCCGAAAGCTCCCTATCCGAAACCGCCGTGCGCTCTGGCTATGAAGGCGCGGATCAGCTCCGGGTCCTTCACCCCCGGTTCCCGCTCGACCCCGGAAGAGACATCGACGGCGGTTGCGCCGGTTGCGGCAATCGCCTCGGCGACGTTCTCGGGATCGAGGCCACCAGCCAAGAGCCACGGCGCGGGAGGATGCCATCCCGAGATCAGCGACCAATCGAAGCGCCGGGAGTTGCCGCCCGGGCGCGTCGCCTCGGGCGGCGCTTTGGCTTCGATAAGGAACGCATCCCAGCCTGCCCCCGCACGCGGCAGATCGGCCTCTGCGGCGATCCCAACCGGTCGCCAGAGTGCCTGGTCAAAGCGGTTTCCGAGCGCCGCCGGGTCCGGTTCCGGACCATAGATCTGCAAGATGTCGAGCGGTATTTTCGCGAGTGCGGCGCCGATCTCGTCATCCGTGGGGGCAACGAAGAGGCCGACCCTCGGCGGTCCGCCGGGGTGGCGCGCCGAGAGCGCGGCTGCCCGAGCGGGTGTGACGAAGCGGGGGGAGGGGGGGAAGAATACGAAACCGACCCAATCCGCCCCGGCCTCGATCGCGGCGTCGAACGCCGCCTCGCTGTTGATGCCGCAGACCTTGACGCGGATGGCGTTCGCCCTGGCCATTGGCCCTACCGCCTGATCACCATGGCGTTTGGCGGAATTTCCGGGCGCGCCGCCAATGCCGTGATAGTGATCGAGAAAATAGCGCCAGAGCGTGATGGTCGAAAGTCATCACGCTCTCGGCTGCCCGGCTGGAAGCTCAAGCCGCGCCGAAGGCCCTGCTGCCAGCAGCCTCGCCTCGAGCAGCCTGACCGCCGCTTCGGCGCGCCGCGCCCGGCGCCGCTGGCGCAGCGCCTCGGCCCAGACCAGTAGGCCGCCTGCCAAAAACGCGAGCGCCATCGCCGCGATCACGGCGAGCGAGAGCGGCAGGTGAAAGTGGACAGGGGTCGGCCAGAACGCAATCGCGACCTCACCGGTGTTGGAGAGCGCGAACAGCACCAGGATCAGCAGGAACGGCGCCGCCAGCAGGAGACGCATTGGGAGTGGCTGCGCTCTCAGGCCGTGATCCGGCCGCCAGCCAGCCGATGACTCGCGCGGCCACGGTTCACCTTCTCCCGCAGCTCTTTACCGGCCTTGAAGAAGGGGACCAGTTTTTCATCTACGGCGACCGTTTCGCCGGTGCGCGGATTGCGCCCGGTACGAGCATTGCGGCGCTTGACCGTAAAGGCGCCGAAACCGCGCAACTCCACGCGCTCGCCATTCGAGAGCGCGGCCACGATCTCTTCGAACACGGTCGCCACGATCAGCTCGGCATCGCGGGCCAGGAGATGCGGGTTGGCCGCCGCCAGCTCGGCAATCAGCTCGGACTTGGTCATCAGCCCCGCCTCCGGGGAACCCCTGTGGCTAGCGCAAGAGTTCTTGAGGCTGCCAGAGCGCCCATGCGCCGTCAAGATTAACCCTTTGTGATAGAAAGACTTTCACGAGGCCTCCGAAGACGCCCCCAAGGCCGAGCCAGGAACCGAGCCAGGTCCGGCCCGGGGGCGGCATCGTGATCGCGGGCAGGCTTCCAGGCACACCCCTGGCGGAGGCCAGCCAGGCACGTGCTTCGGCCATGCCGCCGATCGCATCGATCAGCCCGAGCTTGACCGCCTGTTCACCGGTATAGGGCCGCCCGTCCGCCAACGCTTTCACTTGGGGGATGCTCATGTGTCGGCCGGCGGCGACCATCGCGACGAACTGATCGTAGAGATTATCGACGATTCCTTGCATCACGTCCCGCCCGGCCTCAGTCATCGGCGCGGTCAGACTTGGCTGATCCTTGAGCGGACCGGAGACGATCGTCTCCGGAGTGATGCCGAGCTTCTTCAAGAGGCCCGAGACTTCACCCGCCTGGAGCAGCACGCCAATCGAGCCGGTGAGCGTCGCCCGGCGCGCGAAGATGCGCCCCGCAGGCACGGAGATCATGTAGGCCGCTGAGGCGGCGACCGGTCCCATCACCACGACGACCGGCTTGTTCGCTGCGACCTTGGCGATGGCATCGTGCAGCGCCTCGCCGCCGGCGACGCTGCCGCCGGGGCTGTCGACGGCAACGATCAGCGCTTTGGCCTCCGGCGTCGTGGCCACCCTCAGGACCGCCCGGTCACGAGCTGCGTCATCGGTGATGATGCCGTTCACGTGCAGGACGGCGACGTGCGGGTGGCTTTCCAGGCGAAGCACAAGCCCGCTGCTGACGATCGCGAGCAGGACCACGGCCAGCAAGAGGATGACCGCCGCTGCGCGCCAGAATATCAGCCGCCGTTTCAGTGTGCGGCGGTCGAGCAGGAGATCGATCTCGGCGCCCATATCTGTTCTTGGCGCTGCTCCCGGGGCGCCGGCGGGGGCTATTTGTTCTCCTGCTCCGCCTGCTGGTTACGCCGGCGGATCGCCGCACCGAGGATATCACCGAGCGAGGCGCCGGAATCGGAGGAGCCGAAATCGGCCATCGCCTGCTTCTCCTCGTCCA
>JBOHMK010000164.1:0-30478 GCA_050730115.1 Acetobacteraceae bacterium | reverse complement strand
TCTTGCCGGTATTGGTCGGCCCGAGCACCGCCCTGACGCGGGAGGAAGCGCTCAACATGCGCGGATCTTCGGGATGGCGGCGCCGGATTGCAAGCCCGGCGTGCACGGCCACCATCGCGGGGCCGTTATTCGAGCTTGACTGCACCTTGGAGGCCAAGCTCCTCGACGACCTGCCGCAGATCCTGGGCCAGCGTCTCGGCCTCTCCGGCCGGCACGGTGAGCTCGAGGGAAACGCCGATCCTGAGTTCCGAGCCGGAGCGAAGTCTGGGCAGGATCCGGGTGCCGAGCCGGTTCCAAAGCTCGTGCGGCACGGTGGTCTCGAGAGAGAGCCGGCGCGATGCGGCTTCGGGTACGGCAACCCCGGCCGCAACGCGGGGTGACGGGAATTCCGGCGGCGGGCTGGCGGCCACCGCTTCCGGCGCCGGCACGGAATCGCCGCCGGCTTTGAAGGCGCGGGCCTTTTCCTTGCGCAAAAGGAACATGTCGGCGCTGAACTCGACCTCGTCGGGGGCCAGCAGGTCCTGGAACCGGACCTCCGCAAAGCCGCCATTCCTGTCGCGCCAGGCCACGCCGAAATCGCCGCGCATCACGAATTCGGCAATCTTCGGTTTCAGGATCGCATCGGGATCGATCAGGCGGGTGAGCGATCCGTCGAGGAAGCTCTGCCTCAGGCTGGCGAGCGCCCAGGCGCCGCTTTGCGCCAATGCCGGCGGCCAGTGCCGTTCGATGTAGCCGGCGCTGATGTTTTCGTTGAGCAGCGCCTCGGATTTCAGCGCCGCGATCACCCGGGCCGTGAGCGAGCCGCCGCTGGAGGCGTGGCCGGCGCCGAGATCGATCAGCTTGAGCCCTGCCGGTTCGTTGCGATCGGCAAGAAGCAGGAATCGGTAATCCGACCAGACGGCGTCCTTGGCCGCCTCTTCCGCTTCCTTCGCCTTCGCGTGCAGCTCGGCACGCTCGGTGCGATCGAACTCGTTGCCGAGAGCTCCGGCGTTGACCTCGTTCTCGACCTTCTTCCAGGCGAGCGCGAGTGCCACTCGCTCGCGCAAATCGCGGCCGGGCTTTTTGCAGCACCAGACGAGCGCCGCCGGATAGCGCCGCGGTGCTGCGCCGCGGTCCCGGGTCCACTCGGCGATGTCAGTGCGAAGTGCCTCGCCCGGCTGCCATTCCAGCGCCGGATCGGCGACCACGAGCGTCAGTCGCGGCGTATCGCCAAGCTCCGCCGGCTCGCCGGAGAAGAACGCGACGGGAAGTGCGGCGCCCCGGCGAAACTCCAACTCGACGTGGCGCAGCAGCGCCGGCCTCACTTCGTTCTCTTCGTCGAGCGAGGCACGGCGATCGCTCACCACCTTGCGCATGGTCGGCTGATAGCCGATCCGGAATCCGTCGGTGCCGACCCGGCGGATGAAATAGGAGCGGTCCTCCAGAGCAGCGGCGGCACTGTCGATCGTCGTGGTGTCGAGGCCTGGCTCGCCGAGCGCGAAACGCAGCTCCGGCAGATGCGCCGCCTTGTCGGCCTGGCCGCCCGAGGATTCGAACAGGATGGCCGCACCGACCCGACCGTGCATGTCACGGAGCGCTCCTTGCTTGTCGGCATCGAGGGCCTTGGCGTGTGCGCGCTCGCCGGCGATGTCGGTCTCGATCGCGGCGATCAATCGCGGCTCACCGAGCTGCCCGAGCACCACGCTGCGGAAGCCGGGCTCGGCAAGCGGTGCCGAGCCGAGCGTGATCAGGGGTTCCTGCCGCGCCTTCTGAAACGATTCCTGGGCCGCAAGCGAGATCCATTGCGCCAGCATGGCAAGCGTGCCGCGCGTCTGCTGGTATTGCGGCAGCGCCTGCCACTTGCGCTGAAACACCGAGAGAGTCGCCGGATGGAACGGGTAGCAGGCGGCAAAGCGGCGCTCGAGATTTTCTCTTCCCTTGGCTTCGGTTGCCGCCGAGTCCACCTCCGTCCACTCGGGCGGAAGCTGCGCCCGCCGCGCGAAGCACCACTCGGCGAAGTTTTTGGCGATCAGGCGTTGCGTTTTTTCCCTCCCCAGGTTTTCGAACAGGCGCCGTCGCACCACCTCGGCAATCTCGGCCTCGTCATTGGCGATCAGGTCCTTGGCGACGCGGCGCACGACCTTGGAGATCCGGTCCTGCCATTGCTGATCGTGCTCGGTCATCTCGACCTGGCTGCGGGGCAGGCTGATGACCGCGGCGCTTTGTGTCGTTGCGGTCATCGCAACGGTGAGGTTCTGGATGAAGGCGTGAAACGAATCCGCCGCCTGGCGATGGCGGTTGAGGAAATTCAGCACCTCGTCGAACAGCAGAAGAACGGGCGCGTTGGCGGCGCGGAAGACGGCGCCGATCGCCTCGGTGCCGGGCGGCGAGGTGCGGGCGGCGGGGCCAAGCGCGGCGACACCGGCATCGCCTGCGAGCTGCCGGGCAACATCGATCCAGGGCGTCTCGCGGCCGTCGCCCGGATCCCATGCATTGCCGACGAACACCGCCACCTTGGCGCGCGGCACGAAGGCAAGGCCGGCGTCACGCAGCAGCTCAGGGACACCGGGCAGGCGCAAGGCCGCCTCGGCGTGGTTCGCAAGGTGGTAGAGCATGGTGAGGGTATGCGTCTTGCCGCCGCCGAACTGGGTGATCAGCGTCAGCACCGGCGCCGTGTTGGCGGTGCGGCCGGCGAGCCGGCCGAGGACCATGCCGGCGTGCTCGCGGAGCGCGCGGGTGAACGAGGTGCGGGCGAAGAATTGCTCCGGATTGCGATAGTCTTCGGGCGCGGTGCCGGCCACCACCTGCTCGAGGGCGATCGCGAACTCGTCGGGGTTGAAGGAGCGGCCTTCGCGTACTTCCTGGCGCGCGATGGCAACCTTGTACCAGGGCTCCATCGGCCCGCTCATCGCGGCGCCGCCAGCAGCATCGCGTCCAGCAAGCGCTTTTCCTCCGCGCCGCCAGGATAGAGCGCGGAAAGCGCATTGGCGAGGCGGAGAAAGTCGGAGCCTCGCTCCTGCTCGGCCCTGATCAGAGTCCTGAGCGCGTTGGCGCGCCCGGCGGCCTGCAGCAGCATCGCGGCGTGGACGCGATCGAGCGTCGTTGCCTCGCGGGCAGGCGAGACCGCCGGATCGGCAAGGTCGCGATGGGAGGCGCGGGCCTTGAGCGGAGCTGCGCGAGGCGGCCCGGCCGCCATCTCGGGAAACAGCAGTCCTTGCGGATTTGCCGCCGCGGAGGCCTCGCGTTCCAGTCGGAGTGCGAGCCCCTCGGCGCCCTCGACGCCGAAGAGCTGGCGGGCGCGCTCGGCCACCGGGAGGAGGCGGACGACACCCTTCGCCGTTTCGATGATGCGGCCTTGCCATTGCTCGAGGGCGATGCCGAGCGGCTGGGCGAAGCGGCGTACGACGTCGAAGATCAGTGTCGGTCCGCGGGCGCGTGAAGGTGGCCCCGCTTCATCTTCGTCGTCCGGACCGGGCTCCTCGGCGTCGGCGCTCTCGGGAGGTGCCGCCTGCCCGTCCGTGCTCTGCAGTGTCCAAAGGAAAAGGGCCGTCAGGCGCGCATCCTCTTCGAGCACGCCGATGGCGCCGTTGCGCGGGGCCGCCTCTGCGGTGCCGAGCACCTTCTCGAGCGCGCTTCGTCCGACCACTTCCCAGACTTTTTCCAGGTATTTCGGCAGCGTGATCTCCTCTCCTTCGGCGGTTTCCACGCGCGCATGGCGGCTGAAGATTTCGAGCGCCGGGCCGATGCAGGCGAAGACGAGGTCCGCCCCGCGCACGCCTTCGGCCTGCAGGCGATCCATCCATTCGCCGACGCGGCGCGGCAGCTCGCGCAGCACGTCCGCCCAGTCACCCGTGCCGGCCTCATCGGGGCGCGGGCGGCAGACGAGATGGACGCTGGTCGCGAGTGCGGCCGAGTCGCGGGCACGGAGGCGCGAGCCCATTTCGGTTGCGATCGGCCAGGACCCGGTGATGACCCAGCCGCCCTGGATCATTCCCGAAAGCAGCGCCTCCCAACCTTCCGTGGTCTTGTGGGCGAAGACCACCGCACCGATGCCGTCCTCGCGCGCAACGCGCCTGCCTTCGGCGAAGGCTTTCCCCATTTTTTCCTCGAACCAGGCGCGGTCTTTCGGCCGCCCGTCGTGGCACTTCGTCTCGTCCTGGACGGCTTCGTGCTGCTTGGGGGTAAGCGGATTCGCCGCATCGTCGGGATCGCGCAGCAGCGGATGGCCGGGGAGCGCACGCTTGAGCCAGACGTAGAAGAAATCAGACAGGTCGGCGTAGGGAATTGCGTCGTAGTAAGGGGGATCGCTGAACCACACCGTCGCGGAGTCGGATGGGAGCGGCTGGCTGGCAGCATCGGCACGGAGAACTTCGCCGGCTCGCGATCCGGGCCAAGCCTCCGCAACCTCGGCCATTGTGCGCATTGTCACCTCGAAATCGCCCGCCTGTTCGGCAGAAAAGCAGTTCTCTGCGAAATCCCATATCATCGGGATCGCCTGACGCGTAAACAGGTTGCGAACCTGCGTCTTCGAGCTCTCCCACCGACAGAAGGCATTGAAGATGTCGGTCCATCGGCTGAACGACAGCCCAAGCATCACGCCGACCGTCGGAATAGCGGTGACTTTGCCGCAGATCGTGACCAGCGCCAGCTTCTGTCGCGCGGTGAACAGATCGCCCCATTGCAGCATTCCGTAGCGCTGCACGCTGAAGGCGCGCCCCGCGCCGGAGCCGCCACCAGTCGGCGTCGGCTCGTCCGGCACCGGGCAAAGGCCCTGCCGGCCGCCCTGCTCCCAGGCTTGCAGCAGCGCCGCCAGACGGGCCTCGGCGTCGCGCACGGCTTGGTAATCCTGCGGCGTGGGAAGCCGGTAATGCCGGCCGCTCCCGCCCGGCCGCAAGGTCACCACGGCGAGCAGCGTGGCGCCGCCGATGCGCGCGCCGGCGGCATTGAAGACCACATCCGCGCCGCCGCGCTGAGCCGCAAGCTGCGCGCGCACCCGGTCGGGCGCGAGCACCACCCCACAACAAAGACAGCGTGCCTTGGCGCGCGTGACCGTGCCGGCGGAAACTTCATGCTCGGTCGCGGGGGAAAAGATCTCGAATTCCACGCCTACTGCCGGTGGTCTCCCAGGGCCCTCACCCTGCCCTCTCCCAAAGGGTCCCGTGCTCACGGTTGCCCCAACTCCCTCTGGAAGAGGGGTCGGGGGTGAGGGAGAGGCGGATGCGGCTTCGCGCACGATCTGATAGCGCAGCGCCCGCATGCGATTCCTCTTGCGGCAGAGCCAGAATGATCGGACGAGCGGGATCTCGGCGCCGCAATCAGGGGCTTCGCAATGCACCGTGCGCGCCCAGAGATACGCGATCGGCGTCGCTCCGTCCGGGTCGGCCGGATAGAGGCCCTGAAGATCACGTTCGGCCACGCGCTTGATTTCTCTGCCAGCCTTGCGGAGTTCTTCCGCCAGCGCCGGTCCACGGCGGGGAATGTCCTCCAGCATCACCTTGAGAATCAGGCAGGCGACGGGATTGAGATCGCTCGCGAAAGCCTCGCAGCCGACGCGCAGCGCTTCGAGCGGGATCGAGCCGCCGCCGGCGAACGGATCGACGACCAGCGGTGGCTCCGGCCCGTGCGCCGCGGCAACCAGCGCGCGGCCGATGCCGAGGCAGGTCGGGTTCGCGGCCAGATCCCAATCGGCGAATTGGCCGATGAACCTGAGCAGGGCACGTCGGAGGTCCTGATCCGTCGTGCCGGGGTTGCAGCCGGCCTCGGGCAGCCGCGTGCGCGCCGCGCTCTTGAACTCCTCGGGACAGAGCGGATCGCAGGGATCGGGCCAGAGGAGGGCCAGCAGCATCGCGCGGCAGGAGGCGAGCGGGCGGCGCGCCCACCAGAGATGCAGCGTGCTCGGATGGCCGTGCCGGATCGATTTTTCGCGCGCCGCATGACGCGAGACGACGGCGATCGGAAAATCCACCTCGGCAAGGCGGCGGCAAGCTTTCGGAATCATCGGCTGCCCCCGGCGAGCGCGCCGATCGAAAGCGCATAGTGCGCGACCTTGCGCACCTCCTGCCAGGCGAGTGCTGCGGGATCCTGCATGGGCTTCTGCAAGCGCGGTTCCGAATCGCATTCGGTGACGACGTAGAGCCAATAGCAGTCGCGCCGGTCTTCGGCGACACGGCGCTCGTTCGGAGTGAGGAGAACGGTGCCGGTCTCGCCGCCGATGCCCTTCACCTCGATCAGCCTGAGTTCGCCGGAGGAATGATCGAGGCTCGTGATGTCGTAGCCGAGATTGCTCGCCGAGACGTCCGTGGGCTCCCTCCCCGCTGCCCGCTCGGGATGCGGGAGGATGAGCACACTCGCCAGCCACTCCACTGACTGCAGGGTGAGCGCGGCCTCGCGTTCGAGCTCGCTCCGGCGGCGCGCACGCCGGGCCATGAGCTCGGCGTGGCGCAGCTCGGTCTGGGCGAGCCTGCCTTCCGCACCGGGAAGCTTCTGCTCTACGTCCTGAGCGGCACGGCCGATCTCGTCATCCACGCGCTCCAGCAGTGCGGTGAGCGACAGCTCGAGGTGCCTGGCGATGCGTTCGATCTCGGCCTCCCGGTCGCGCCGCGCTTCGGCGAGAAGGGCCGCGAGGGCCTGGGCATGGAGGAAATCGATCGCCTCGGATGCGGTCGCCACGGGCGGAAGGATGGCGGGCGGCAGCGCCGGTTGGAAGTTGCCAAGGAGCGCAGGCTCGACGAGCTTCGCGCCTTCGTCCTCTCCGAGCTCTACGGCAAACAGCCGCTCGCGGATCACGTGCCCGACCCCGTCCACGACGCGCGCGCGATAGAAATCGACTCGTGCGGGGCGTTCGTGCTGCAATGAATAAAAAGTGGCGCCTTTCGCGAGCGCCGCCTCGGCCTCCGACCAGACATGCCGCCGCACGGCCTCGAACAGCGGATGACCGGGGGTCACCCATTCGAAATTCTGTTTCGCCGCCGTCTCGCGGTCCGTCGTCCAACGCGGATAGCGGCTGGCGAGAGGGGTGAGCTTCCAGCTCTGATCGTGTTCGTAACGCAGCAGCACCGCAGGCGTGCGGATCGCCTCGAAGCTGTGCTGAGGTCCGGCCGGCTTGAGAGCAAGCGGAATCACCGGGGCGGCTGCGGCGAGGAAGCGGGCAATCGTTTCGGGGACCAGGCGGCGCTCCCGGGCCCGTGCCCGCCGTTCCACCAGCATCCCGAGATTGAGATTTTTCGTCGCCAGCCCTTCGAGGGCGTGCTCGCAAATGGCGCGGAAATGGCTTTCATCGACGTTGCGCAGCAGGCGGCCTTCGAGGTCTTCACCGCCGAGATGGCCGGCGTAATAGTCGCGCAGGATGCGCTCGATCTGCGCGGCTGGCAGAACTTCGCCGACAACGTTGAAGACCGCGTCATCGTCGAGCGCGTTACGAATCTCGCTCAGCTTTTCGAGCAGCCGGCGGAGGATGCGGCCCTCAACCGTATTGGCGGCGAGGAAGTTGAAGATCAGGCAGTCCTGGCGCTGGCCATAGCGATGGATGCGCCCCATCCGCTGCTCGAGCCGGTTCGGATTCCAGGGGATATCGTAGTTGAAAAGGACGTTGCAGACCTGGAGGTTGATGCCTTCGCCGGCCGCCTCGGTCGCAACCAGGACCTGGATGGCGCCTTCGCGGAACTGCTGCTCGGCATAAAGGCGTGTGCCGGGCTCTTCGCGGGAGCCCGGATTCATGCCGCCGTGAATGGCGCCGGTGCGAAAGCCCCAGGCTGTCAGCTTCTCGACGAGATATTCGAGCGTGTCCCTGAATTCGGTGAAGACCAACAGCCGCCGCTCGGAGCAAGCGAAAAACCCTTCCGCCCGCAAAATTTCTTGAAGACGCGAAAGCTTCGCCTCGCTACCGGCCTCCTCGACGGCGCGGGCCGCGGCGGCAAGGCGGCTGAGATCCGCGATCTCGGACCGCACCTCGGCAGCGCTCCCCGCCAGTGTGACCGCTTCCACCAGGCCCTCGATCCGGTCGCGCTCGCTCTCCTCCATCTCCTCGATGTCCTCGGGGTCCGGCAGGCTCACCGGTGCGACGCGGGCCAATGCCTCTGCCTTGCCGAGCCTCTCGTCGAGCCTTCTCGCGCGCTTCTCGAGCGAGCGGCGGAGCGCGAAGGTCGAGGAGGCGAGCCGACGCTGATAGAGCGACATCAGAAAGCCGACGGCGCGGGAGCGCGGGTCATCGGCCGCGGCGGCGCGGGCACTCTGGTGCTTCACGAAGCGGCTCACCTCGTCGTAGAGCATGAACTCGGCCCCGTCGATCGAGAATGCGACGGTGTGCGGAATGCGCTTCGTGAAGATCGGCGCGCTCGCCCAGGTGCCATCCGACTGCCGTTCGGGGAAATAGACCATCGCCTCCTTGGTGCGGCGGAGATAGAATGGCGCCCGCCGTTCGGCCATCGCCTGGCGGATCGATGTCACGTCGGCATAGGCGTCGGCATCGAGAAGCTGAAGGAACAGGCTGAAAGTTTCCGAATCGCCCCGGTGCGGGGTCGCAGTCAGCAACAGCAGATGATCCGAGGAATCGCGCAGCAGCTCACCCAGCCGATAGCGTTGGCTTTTGTGCGCCGGGTCGGCGGCCGACATGCGATGCGCCTCGTCGATGATCACAAGGTCCCAGCGCACCTGCTTCAGACCAGAGAGGATGTCCGGGCGCTTGGCGAGGTCGAGCGAGGTGATCACGCGCTTCTGCTCGAGCCACTGGTTGACGCCGAACTGCTCGCGGATGTCGCCCCCCTTCATCACCACGAATTGGGTGTCGAACTTCTCCTTGAGCTCGCGCTGCCACTGGAACGCGAGGTTGGCGGGGCAGACGATCAGGATGCGCTCGGCGAGGCCGCGGAGCCGGAGCTCACGGATCAGGAGGCCGGACATGATCGTCTTGCCCGCGCCGGCGTCGTCGGCGAGCAAAAAGCGCACGCGCGCCAGCTTGAGCAGATGATCGTACACCGCTTCGAGCTGGTGCGGCAGCGGATCGACCCGGGAGACCGAGAGCCCGAAACAGGGGTCGAATTCCCAGGCGATGCCGAGCGCGTAGGCCTGCAGGCCGAGCCGGAGCAGGCGGCCGTCGCCGTCGAAGGATCGTGCCGGATCGATGATCGTGAGCCGGGCCAGATCCGCGGACGAGAGTGTGACGTTCACGAAACGCTCGGAGGCGAGGCCGACGAGGCCGAGCGACCAGCCCGAGGCACCGTTCGCTTTGGCGGTCTCGACGCGCGTCCGCTCGCTGAAGAGCGGGCCCTCGAGGATCTGGCCCGACGCCGGCAGCGGGCGCGCCGGTTCCATCAGCCGCCGAAACGGCGGCGGATCTCCGCCACTTCCGCCGCATCGAGATGCCGGACGCGATGGCCTTGCAGGAGGATATGGAGCTTTGCCGTTTCCTCCAGTTCCTCGATCGCCGCCGCGGCGGCGGAAAGCGAGGTTCCGGCCACGACCGGGCCGTGATTGGCGAGCAGCACCGCATGATGGCGGGACGCCAACGGGCGCACCGCCTCGGCAAGCCCCGCGTCGCCGGGCGGAAAATAGGGAATGAGCGGCAGGCGGCCAACCCGCATCAGGTAATAGGCGGTGATCGCCGGCAAAACGTCGGCCGGATCGATATCGGCAAGGCAGGAAACCGCGACGGCATGGGTGGAGTGGAGATGCACCACGGCCAGTGCGTCCGGCCGCTCCTCGTACATCACCCGGTGCAGAAAACTCTCCTTGGTGGGCGTATCGCCGCCGGCAAGCCGGCCGGCGGCATCGAGTCGGGCGAGGCGTGCAGGGTCGAGATCATCGAGGCCGACATTGGTCGGCGTGATCAGCCAGCCATCTTCGAGACGCACGCTGATGTTGCCGGACGTTCCGAAGGTCAGACCGCGGCGAAAGAGACTCCGGCCGAGCCGGCAGATCGCCTCCCGCATCGCAGTTTCACTCGTCACTTTTCGCCCCTTGTGCGCATGGCGCAACTCCCGAACCGGCGGCCTGGCCATGCCGGGCCCCATCCAGAGAAAGCCGATCGCAAGCCGACATGCCAGAGGTTTCTCGCCCTTAGGCTTCTTTCCGCGGCGGCACGCGCATCGATGCCGAGGTTGCGTTATCGTTGCGCATATGATACAAGACCGCCTGGAGGTGGAAAAAGACCGAAGGATGAGCGAATCCGAGGGCACGGGTGCGGTGGTGATCGGGCCAATCGTCGATGCGCACCAGCATTTCTG
Source organism: Acetobacteraceae bacterium (assembly GCA_050730115.1). Lineage (GTDB taxonomy): Bacteria > Pseudomonadota > Alphaproteobacteria > Acetobacterales > Acetobacteraceae > JAKAWQ01. Next base: position 20,279 of record JBOHMK010000164.1, on the reverse strand, counting down.
GGATCTGACCCGCCACCGCTATCCCTGGTTGCAGGACGAACCGCTGCCGCCGTTCCGCTATGGCAACACGCGACCGCTCAGGCGAAATTATCTCCCGGCCGATTACCGCAGCGATTGCGCCGGTTTCACGGTGGCGGCAACGGTGCACGTGGAGGCGGAATGGGATCCTGAAGATCCCATAGGCGAGCAGCGGTGGCTCGCGGCTCTGAGCGCCCGATACGGCCTGCCGAGCGTCTCGGTGGCGCAGGCTCGTCTCGATCGCGAGGATGTCAGGGAGGTCCTGGCCGGGCTCAGCGAATTCCCGTTGGTGCGAGGCGTCCGCCACCAGCCGCGCGCGGCCCCGAGCGCGGCCGCCGCCGGGCGCGGCGCGAAGGGCTCGATGGATGATCCGCGCTGGCGGGCCGGCTTCGCACTTCTGGCACGGCATGATCTCTCGTTCGATCTCCAGACTCCGTTCTGGCACGCCGACGCGGCGCGCGAACTCGCACGCGACTTTCCGGAGACGTTGATCATCATCGAGCACGCGTTTCTGCCCTCCGACCGCAGCCCGGAGGGGCTCGTGGCATGGCGCGCTGCGCTCGAGAAAGTGGCCTGGGAACCCAACGTCTCGCTGCAAATCTCCGGGCTCGGGCAGGCCGGCGGGAAGTGGGATCGAGCGACGAACCGGACGGTGATCCGGGACGCTATCGGGATCTTCGGGGCGGGGCGAACGATGTTCGCAAGCAACTATCCGGTGGATCGGCTGGTCGCGGGCTTCCGCACGATCTACGCGGGGTTCCGGGCCGCGGTTGCAGATCGGCCAGCCGGAGAGCAGCGTGCCCTCTTCCATGACAACGCCGCCAGGATTTACCGAATTGACGCGGATTGCACGCTCCGGCCACCGGAATCTGCCGGCTCGGCTGTGCCGGCCGAAAAGGTTGGTGCCATTTCCTGAGCGGTCGGCCCGATGACGAAAATCCTTGCCCGGCCGATTGCGAAACTGGTGCGTCAGGGCTTGCTCAGTGCCGGCAGCGGTGGAACCAGCCTGCCGGGGCGGGTGGCGCTGGCGCTCGACCCCGATTTCCTCTCGCGCGCCAGGAATTACCCGCATCGGTTGCTCGTCACCGGGACCAACGGCAAGACCTCGACAGTGGCGATGATCACGGCATTGCTGCGGGAAAGAGGCAAAACGGTCGCCAGTAATGCGAAAGGCGCCAATCTCAGGCAGGGGCTGGCGGCGGCGCTGCTCGAGCCGGCGGGCGACACGCTGGTGCTCGAAGTGGACGAGCTGACGCTGCCGCACGTGGCGCCGATCGTGGCGCCGCAGGCGCTGGTGGTGACCGGCCTCTTTCGTGATCAGCTTGACCGCTACGGCGAGGTCGCGAAGGTCAGGGGAGTGCTGCAGCAGGCGGCCTCGGCGATGCCAGAGACGACGCTGGTGCTGAACGGAGACGATCCGCTGACGGCAAGCCTGGAAGCGAAGCGGAGGCTGATCTACCGCCTGCTGCATGCACCGCTCGAGGTGCCGGCGGACGGAACGGATTGTCCGCGTTGCGGCGCACTGCTCCACTACAGCGCGCGCTATTACGCGCAGCTCGGCGAGTACCGCTGCCCCGCTTGCGGGTTCGCCGCGCCCGACGCCGATATCGCGGCCGAGGTTTCGGCGGACGGATTCGTGGTCAACGGGAGAAAGCTCTCGCCGTTGCCACGCGCCCTCCATCCGTACAGCGCCCTCGCGGGCATCGCTGCCGTCCGGGCGCTTGGCTTCGAGATCTGGCCCGCCACCTGGCCGCCGCCGGTTGAAGGGCGGGGGTCGAGTGCCACCATCGAGGACCGGCAGGTGACGGTCGTGCTCGGCAAGAATCCGGCGTCGGTAAGCTGGAATTTGGCGCAGCATCCGGGGGACACGCACCTTTTCCTGATCAATAACCGGGTCGCGGACGGGCGCGACGTCTCTTGGCTCTGGGACATCAATCTGGCGCCGGTGAGGAAGGCAACGATTGCGGGTGAGCGGCGGCGGGAAATGCTGATCCGCCTGCGCTACGAATCTCAGGTCGAGGAAGCCCGCCTCTATGACCAGCCGGCCGCGGCCTTCGCCGCCGCACTCGCCGCCACGGAAGCTGGTGGCCGGCTGGTGGTGGTGGCGACCTATACGACACTGCCGGCGGCACTCGGACTGATCCGCCACCCGCCCACGGCCCGCGCGAAGGCGAGCGAAGAACGAGGCCGGCTGCCTGAGCGGCCGCGCCACCGAAATGTTTCGCACCACATCAGAATCGCACTCCTCTTCCCCGAGCAGCTCGGCACCTATGCGGACAGCGGCAATGCGGTGGTGCTGCAACGGCGGCTCGAATGGCGCGGCATCGGCGCCAGCGTGACGAGGATCGGGCCGGGGGATCGGCTCGCTCGCGATTGCGACCTGCTGCTGTTCGGCGGCGGCGAGGATCGCGGCCAGGCCCTGGCGCTCGAAGCGCTCCGCGCGATGCGCGCCGATCTCAAGGCAATGCTCGCCGATGGGGTGCCGGCGCTCCTGGTGTGCGGCGGCTATCAGCTCTATGGCGAATCGCTGCCGCTCGAAGGCCGCGAAATCGCCGGGCTTGGTCTCCTGCCTTTCACGACGCGCGGCGGCAGCCCACGCCTGGTCGGGCCGATCGGGGTTGCCTCTCCGCTCGTGCCCGAGCCTCTGGTCGGGTTCGAGAATCATGGCGGGCACAGCGCCCTGCTGGCCGATGGGGTGCCGCTTGGCCGCGTGCTCTGGGGCAACGGCAATGGGCCGGAGGGAAGCGAGCAGGAAGGAATCCTGTTCGGGCACACGATCGGCACGTACCTGCACGGACCCATCCTGGCCAGGAACCCGGCCCTCGCCGAGGTGATGCTCGCGTGGGTTGCGGAGCGGCGCGGCTTCGGCCCGCTGGCGGCGCTCGACGACAGCATCGAGCGCCGGGCGGCCCGCCGGCGGGCCTGACCCGCTTCAAATTTTTTTCGGGAGCCGAGAATAAAGCGCCAGCGTGCCGGGTCTTCTCGTTACTGATCAGCAAAGAGAGGGCTTCGACATGACCAGGATCGGGATCGACGCGGCACCGGAACAGAAGCCTGAATCCGGGCGGCGGCGCTTGCTGGAATGCATGTTGTGGGCCGGCACCGGAGTCCTGTGGACGGTTGTCGGCGGCGTGCCGCGTTCGCGGATGCTGACGCAACCTGCCGAGGCTGCGAGCGCGAGCAGCGGCAGCTTCAGCTTCGTGCAGATCAGTGACAGCCATATCGGCTTTCATGGTCCGGCCAACCTCGACGTGACGGCCACACTCCGCCAGGCGATCGGCGAAGTGAAGGCGGCGGCGCGAAACGCGGCCTTCATGATCCATACCGGCGATGTCAGCCACACCTCGAAAGACGCCCAGTTCGATACCGCGTTGCAGATCAACAAAGAGGCCGGGCTGCACACATATTACGTACCCGGCGAGCACGACATTCTCGCCGATAACGGCAAGAACTTCTTCCCTCGTTTCGGCACCGGAAAAGGCCGCTGGTACAGCTTCGATGCTGCCGGCGTGCATTTCATCGGGCTCGATAACGTGAGCGACATCGGCCCGGGCGGGCTCGGCCATATCGGAGCGGAGCAGTTCGCCTGGCTGAAGAAGGACCTTGCCGCCCGGCCGGCCAGCCAGCCGATCGTCGTCATGGCGCATATGCCGCTCTGGCAGGTCTATCCGAGATGGGGCTGGGGAACGGACGCAGCGGCAGAGGTTCTGGCACTGCTCAAGCCGTTCGGATCGGCGACCGTTCTGAACGGCCATATCCACCAGATCGTGCAGAAGGTGGAAGGCCACGTCGCTTTCCATACCGCGCGCTCGACCGCCTTCCCGCAGGAGACCCCAGGCGCTCCGCCGGCGCATCCGGGACCGTTCAAGGTCGCCGACAACCGGCTGAAGCAAATGCTTGGCACCGCCGATATCTCCTACGTGCCGGGCAAGGCTGAGCTCGCCGTCATCAACACGCCGCTCGGAGCCTGAAGGCGATGCCTCCCATGCGTTCTCTCCTCCTTGCCGCCGCACTCGCGGTGGCACAGTTCGGCGCACCCGTCGGTGCCATGGCAGCGGATCTAGAGGTCGTGATCGACCAGCACATGTTCATGCCGGCCAAGGTCACGATTCATCCGGGGGACAAGGTGACCTGGATCAACAAGGACGGCGATCCGCACAGCGTGCTCAGCGACGATCGCGGAAAGACCTTCCACTCCGAGGTGCTCGATACCGGGCAAAGCTTCTCCCTCACCTTCGCCCGGACCGGAACGTTCGGCTATTATTGCGGCGTTCACCCCTACATGCAGGGGTCGGTCGTCGTGCAATGAGCTTCTTGCGGCAATTCGTGCGGCCATGGTTCGGCGGGCGAAGGTGAGCGGCGCCGAGGCATCGTTTGCCAATCTGATGCTGCCACATCTCGATGCGGCGTACAACCTCGCGCGCTGGCTGGTGCGTGACATGACCGGAGCGGACGATGTTGTGCAAACGGCAATCCTGCGCGCGCTTGATCACTTCGCGACATTCCGCGGTGAGAATGCGCGCGCCTGGCTGCTGAAGATCGTGCGCAATACGGCATACAACTGGCTGGCAGAGCGGCGGCGCGGCCCGCAGCCCATGGAGGCCGACCAGGAGCGGCAATACCAGGAGACCGCCGATCCGGCGGATGATCCGGAAGCAGCAATAGTGAAAGGGGAGGGGCAGGAGCGACTCGAACAGATGCTGGCGAGGCTGCCGCCAGATCTCAAGGAATGTATCGTGCTGCGTGAATTCGAGGAGATGAGCTATCAGGAGATCGCCGATGTCACCGGGGTTCCTATCGGCACCGTGATGTCGCGGCTCTGGCGCGCGCGGCGGATCCTGATCAAGGAAGCCGAACGGAGTTGGGCCAGATGACGGTGCCACACACCGACGCCCCACACACCGACGCGTTGGGGGTGCTGATCCAGGCCGATCTCGACGGCGAGCTGGACGCCGTGCAGGCGGCCGACCTGGCACTGCACGTCGCCGGCTGTGACGAGTGCCAGCGGCTGCTCGAGGAGTTGCGCGCACTCAAGGCAGCGCTCCGGCGCGAGCTGCCGCGGTATCAGGCGCCGGCCGCCCTCAGGGAAGCGGTGCAGCGGCAGGTGGGCGGGAAAACGGCCACTCCGGTTGCATCGCAGCGGATTCGCTGGCGCTGGCAATGGCTGATGCCGGTAGGCGGCGGCTTCGCTGCCGGAGCGGCCATCGCCGCACTGCTTGCAGTGATGCTGCTCCCCTCCCCGCTCCCGGAAGATCGCCGCGTAGCGGCCGAAGTGGCGACGGCGAGTGAGCGGGCGTTTCAGCCCGGACATCTGTTCGACCTCCGGAGCACCCAACCGCTGGAACTTGCGCAATGGTTCCAGACCCGGATGGGCTTCGCGCCCCCGGTCAGGGTGCCAGCCGGGTTTGCGCTGGCAGGCGGCCGGCTCGACTATCTGCATCATCGGCCGGTCGCCGTCATCGACTACGCACATGCGGGCGGGACGATCGAGCTTTACACTTGGCCGGAAGCGCATCTGCCGACGCCGCCCGAGCAGCTCCATACAGCGGGCTTTGCGCTGAGTTACTGGCGCGAGGGCGGGATCGAGTATTGGGCGGTCGGCCGCTCGGAGCGGGACGTTGCCGCGTTCGTGCAGGCCTGGCATCGCAGTGCGTGAATGTGGATGACACCGTCGGCGGTGCCGGGTTTCGCTGCTGCATGATCCGCCCCAACCGGAAGCGAGTCTCTGTCGGAGTGACAGCAGGCGTGCTACGGGGCGGCGAGGCGAACGGCAGGAGAAGCCGGCGTGGCGGCGGATACGAGCGTGACGACGTCCGTGGAGACGACACGCGCTGAGCGCTCGTGGCAGGACGAGATCTACGATCTTCTGCGCCGGCACGGTGTCGTGCAGTTCGCCTATGTGCCCGACGCCGGGCATCGCGTGCTGATCGACCGCTCGCTCGCCGATCCCGGCGCGCAATCGGTTGCACTGACCACGGAAGAGGAAGGTGTGGCCCTGCTGGCCGGTGCGGATCTCGGTGGTGCACGCGGCGTGCTGTTGATGCAGAGCAGCGGGGTCGGCAATTGCATCAACATGCTGTCGCTGATCAAGGGTGCACGGTTTCCGTTCCTTACGCTCGTCAGCATGCGCGGCGAATTCGGTGAGGGGAATCCGTGGCAGTTCCCGATGGGTCAGGCGGTGCAGCCGGTGCTGGAAGCGATGGGGGTCGTGTGCCTGCGCGCCGAGCGCAGGGACGAAGTGGTGCCGACGGTTGCCGCGGCGTTGACGATGGCATTCCAGTCAGGCCAGGCCGTCGCGGTGCTGCTCACTCAGAAGCTGATCGGTGCCAAGCAATTCTAGTGTGCCGATTCTGACACCTGGTGCTCATCGAGAGGCCTCCATGGTCGGCACACTAGCCTTTATTTTCAGTGGCCTGCTGATCCCCTTACGTTTGTTGCCACAGGCAACAAACGTCGGGGGCAGGACACTAGCCGGCGCCCGGGCGCTGACACGGCGCGGAAAGGTCACGCCGGGGTCGGATTTCCGCCCCCTCGCGATCGCTTGACATTGGCATCATGAGTTTGGAGATAGAGCTTCCAGACGGACCTCGAAATCGCAACCGGAGGATCCTCATGCAGCGCAAGATTCTGACAGCCATCGTCCTCGCCGGGCTCGCGCTCGGCCTTGCGGCATGCGGCCAAGAACCGGGTACTCGGGCTCTTTCGGGTGGGGCGATCGGCGCCGGCACCGGCGCGGTCATCGGCGCTGCGACCGGCGGCAGTGCTGCGACCGGAGCGCTGATCGGCGGCGCCGTCGGTGCATTGGGCGGTGCGCTGACGAACCCGAACACGATCAATCTTGGGCGCCCGGTCATCGGCCAGTAAGCTACGGAGCCAGTAAGCTACGGAGCCAGTAAGCTACGGGCGGCTCGGAGCGGACTGGTTTCGGTCCGCCCCCCGGCCGGGCGGGGACACGCGACGAGAAGGCCGCACCGCGTGCGGTGTGATGTGGAAAGGCTGAGATGGATCCGCAAGCCGGAACCGTGCCAAAGGCGCCGATGTTTGTTCTGGATCGCCGCGAGGCCGTGCCGGCGGTGATCGGCCGCCACCAGGATTTTCTGATCGTCACCGGCCTTGCGGGTACCGCCAAGGATATCGCCGCGCTGACCGGAGACGGCCCGCATGTCTATACCATGGCCGGTGCGATGGGCGGCGCGCAGGCGATGGGTCTGGGGCTGGCGCTCGCCCAACCGAAGCGCCGCGTGCTGGTCGTCACCGGGGACGGCGAACTCTTGATGAATGTCGGGACGCTGGCCACGATCGCGATCCTCGATCCTCCCAACCTTTCGATTCTTTGTGTCGATAACGGGCACTACGGTGAAACGGGCAATCAGAAGAGCCACACTGCGCTCGGCGTACAGCTCGACCGGATCGCCGCGGGATCAGGGATCCGGGTGGTCAGGACGGTGAATACCGAAGCCGATCTTGCCGCCGGAGCGCAGGCGCTCCGTGACCACAACGCGACTTCGTTCGTCCTGCTGCGCGTCAAGGAAGGCCCGCCGGCGCTCTACAAGCGCAACCTCTCTGCGGCCGTTTGCCGTGAGCGGTTCCGCGATGCGCTTCTCGGGCACGACTGAGGGAGCGCCGTCACCCGCAAGATGAGCGAGAACACCAGGAAGGCAGCCGAACGGGTTGCCGAACGGCTCACGGGACAGGGGCATGCCGGGCATGCCGGGACCATGCGCGAGGCACTTGCGCTCGGCGCCGAGCACGCGGTTCTGCTCGCGCTGAGAGAAGTCTGTCAGACCGTCTTGAGCGCGGTCGAGGCATTCGATCCGGAGACCATGGCGATGGTCGAGAAGTTACGGCTTTCGATCGACCGCAATCTCGAGGAACCGCACCGAGGGTGACGTCGGTCGGGCATCACGTACTCAGAGAGCAAGCTCCCAGAACTGACCAACAAGATCCTTGCCGAAGGAGTGGTGCTTTTCGTCCCGAACGAGACGAAATCCGGCGGCGGCATAGATGCGACGCGCGGAGACGAGCACATCGTTGGTCCAGAGAGTAAGCCGGGCATAGCCCGCACGACGCGCGCCGGCGATGCATTCGCCGACGAGGCGACGCCCGATGCCGAGGCCACGCGCTGCCGGCTCGACATAGAGCAGGCGAAGCTTGCCCACCTGATCGGATTCGCGGACCAGGAAAATCGAGCCGACGATTTCCCCTGCCCTCTCGGCCAACCAGCAGGCGTCGCCGCGGGCATCGAATTTTTGCACGAAAGCGGCGACGATTTCGGCCACCAGCGCCTCGAAGGTTTGGTCCCAGCCGTATTCGGAGGCGTAGAGCGCACCCTGACGATGCACCACCCAGCCGTAATCGCCGGCGCGGGGCGCTCGGAAGATGACGGCCGGATCGGGATCCTCCGGATCGCCGAGCAAGGTTCGGATCGTCGTCATGGCGGCGACGAGGTGCTGCTGGCCGGCCTCAGGGAGGTGGGCGAGGACCGCGCCGACCGAGGAGTTGGCGGCCTCGTCGAGCGGCGCGAAGGCCGCTTGGCCTGCTTCGGTCAGCTGCAGACGGCTCTGCCTTCCGTCGCCGCCGGAGAAGCCGCGGGAAATCAGTCCACGGCCCTCGAAACGGGACAGGATTCGCGAGAGATAGCCGGGGTCGAGCGCCAGGTCGCGGGCAATGACAGAGGCGGTTGAGGGCGGACGATGGGCCAGCTCGTAGAGGACCCGGGCCTCGGTCAGAGAGAACGGGCTCCGCAGCAATCCTTCTTCGAGGGCGCCGATCTGCCGCGTGTAGAAGCGATTGAAACGACGGATCGCGGTCGTGCGTTGAGCCAGGGCGAGGTCGTCCATCGGGGCTTCCGGTCATGTGGGACATGACTGCTTTTGTCAACTAATTGGTTGTCTCAGTCAAGTTATGAGCTGCCCCTCCCGATCCGGCGACCACGCCGCCAGTGTTTGCCTTCGTGAATCGGCGCGGATCAATCGTGGCCAGGATCCGGCCGGCAGGCCCGGGATCGCGCCCGGCAATCACATCGGCAACCAGCCGCCCGGCCGCCGGCGCAGTCTGGATGCCCCAGCCACCCTGCCCCACGCACCAGAAGAAGCCGGGAGCCTCCCCGTCCCACCCGAAGGCAAGATTGTGATCGGGGGTGAAGGTACGCAGCCCCGCCCAGCTCCGCTCGACCCTTCTCACGGGAATCTCAAGCGCTTCCTGCATCCGTTCGATGGCAATCGCGATATCCAACTCTTCCGGCTGCACGTCCTGCGGCGGAACCGGAGTCTCGTCGGCCGGAGAGACCATCAGGCGCGTGCGCGCCTCGGGCCGCACATACCAGGTGCTGCCGACATCGTGGATCAGCGGCCAGTGCTCGGGCGCGAATGGTGCCGGATCGATGATCACTCCGGTACGCCGGCAGGGGGAAAGCCCGAGCGGACGGACGGAGGCAATCTTCGCCACTTCATCGCCCCAGGCACCGGCGGCATTCACCAGCACGCTCGCGCGAACGGCCGTGCCGCTCGCCATTCCAACCTCCCACGCCCCGCCGCGCCGCTCGATCCTCTGAGCGCGGCTCCGGAGTAGAAGCACGCCGCCGGAAGCGGCGAAGCGTCGCAGAAATCCCTGGTGCAGGGCCGCAACATCGATATCGAAGTCATCTTCCTCGAGGGCGGCGGCCGCCGCGTAGTCAGGCTTCAGCGCTGGCACCATGACCTTCAGCTCGGAGATCGCGATCGCGCGCACGCCCGGCACTTCCGCCACCAGGCGATCGATTTCGGCAGTCTCGCCGGGCCGGGCAAGAAACACCGCGGCGCGGCGGCTGAGCAGCGGATGATCGCAGAAGCCCGGCGGCGGGCTGACGAAGAAATCGCGCGACAGGCGCGTGAGCGCGCGGGCGTCGGGCGGGCCGTAGGTGACGATGTACATCGCCGCTGAGCGGCCGGTGGAATGGTATCCGGCAGCCTCTTCCGCCTCCAACATCACCACGCGGTGGTCGGCCGCGAGATGTGCGGCGGCCGTCGCGCCCGCCATGCCGGCGCCGATCACGATCGCATCGAAGGTTTCGGTGTCCATGCGGGAAGCTTTCCCGATGCGGCCCGATCCCGCAACCCGGCGCGGTGACGGAGCAGGCGAAAGCTGCCAGCATGGCAAGGGAGCGGGGAGGAACGGATGCCGGGCCTGGTGCTACGGTCGGACCGGGTGGTTGTTCCAGGCGGCGTGATTGCCGCCGACATCGGCATTGCCGAGGGAAGGATTGCAGCGGTTGCCGCGCCCGGAACGTTGGCCTCGGGTGACGGGACGCGCCTGATCGATGCCACGGGCAAGATCGTCATTCCCGGCGGCATCGATCCGCACGTCCACTGCGCCTGGCCGCTGCCGAACCCGGACGGAAGCTGGAGCGTTTCGGATCCGCCGGCGGTCGTGAGCCGGGCGGCATTGTTCGGGGGCACCACCACGATCATCGATTTCGTGCGCTGGACGCACGGCCGTACGATCGCCGAAGCGATCGCGGCATGCCGCGCCGAGTGGCAGGGAGCCTGCCACGCCGACTATGCATGGCACATCATGATCGAGGGGGATCTGCCGCCCGAAATCCCGCGCGACCTCGCCCAGGCGATTGCCGAAGGCCACGCGACAGTGAAGATCTTCACTACGGATATCACCCCTTCGCGACGCGGCCGGATGGTAAAATTCGGGGATCTCTGGGAGGTTTTCCAGGTGCTCGCGGAGGCGGGCGGGCTGGGCGTGATCCATGCCGAGGACAACGATATCGTCATGCACATGTACGGCCGCCTGATCCGCGAGGGCCGTGCCGGCTTCCAGAACATGGCCGAGGTGCACAATACGCTCTCGGAAGATTTGTCGTTCCGGCGTGTGATCCGCCTGGCCGAGAGCGTGCCCGGCACTGCGCTCTACATGATGCATGTGAGCGCCGCCAGCGGGGTCACCGCAATCCGCGATGCGCGCGCCCGGGGCCTGCCCGTCTATGGCGAGACCCTGCACCAGTACATGCTCTATTCGAGCGCGGATTACCGCCGGCCGAACGGCCAGATTTTCCACACCTACCCATCCCTGAAGTCGCCGCGCGACCAGATGGCGCTCTGGGCGGGAACACGGGATGGTGCGATCAGCAGCATCGCGACCGACGCGATCTGCTGCACGCTCAAGAAAAAGACCCAGGGGCAACGAATCGACGACACCACCGGCGGCAATGCCGGCATCGAGCCGCGCGTCGCGCTGATGTACACCGAGATGGTGACGAAGCGGGGCTATGCACTCTCCGAGTTCGTCGATCTCGTGTCGAGCAACGCGGCGAAATTGATGGGGCTGTATCCGCGCAAGGGCGCGATCCAGGTCGGGTCGGATGCAGACCTTGCCGTGCTCGACCCGAAGCCGCGCACGCTGAGGGCGGCCGAACTGCACGAGGCTGACTATTCGCCGTGGGAGGGCCAGGAGGTCTCGGCCTGGCCGGAGACGACGATCCTGCGCGGCAAAGTCGCGGTGGACCGAGGCGTGCTGCATGCCACCCCCTCGGACGGGATCTGGCTGCCGCGCCGGATCCCCGATTGGGTCAGGGCGGGGCCGGCGCTGTGAGCCGTGCCGAGCTTGCCAACCTGCTTCAGGACTGCCTCCTCGTGTGGGGGGTGGAGGGTCGTTGCGTTGCGGAAGCGGACGGAATTGCGGTCCGTGCCGCGGCGGGTTCCTGCCTGGTGATGCCGGCGGGGCCGGGGCGGCGGCCGGCGCGATGGCTTCTGCAGACCGCGACGCGCGCTGCTGCCGGCCGGCCACCACAGGGAGCCAATTCCATCACCGGCCTGCTCGGCGGGGTGCGTGAGGCCATCGGGGCCGAGATGCCGGGCCCCGGACTCGATGTAGTTACGGCGGACTGGGACACTCCGCCGTGATCCCGGTGCTGCTCGTCACCGGCTTCCTCGGCAGCGGCAAGACGACGCTGATCCGGCGCATCCTTGCCGATCCGGCGTTCGCGCGCTCGGCGGTGATCGTCAATGAATGGGGTGAGGTCGGGCTCGACCACGATCTGGTCGCCTCGGCGGATGAGAGCCTGATCGAGCTTGCCACCGGCTGCCTCTGCTGCCGCGTCTCGGGCGATCTCGGCCGCACCTTCGCCGGACTTTCGAGAGCGGGTCAGGGACGATACGACCGCGTTCTGATAGAAACGTCGGGCCTTGCCGACCCGGCGCCGATCCTGCATGCGCTGATGAGCGATCCGGCGATCCGCTCCGGCCATTCGTTGCTGGGAACGCTGACACTGGCCGATGCACGCATGGGCGAGGCAACGCTCGCCCGGCATCCGGAGGCACGCCGGCAGGTCGCCTTCGCGGACCGCGTCTTGATCACCAAGACCGACCTTATGCCCGAGATCGCCGGACTCGAAGCGGCGCTTGCCGAACTCAATCCGGATGCCGAACGGCTCGCGGCGGTCCGTGGACAAATTGCCCCCGAAGCGCTGTTCGTGCCGCCGCGCCACCAGGAACAGCGCCCCGCCCCGGCGCCGGCGGCGGTGCACAGCGAAGGGATCACGAGCACGGTGCTCCTCCGCGAGCGCCCGGTTCCGGCGCTCGCCTTGATCCTCCTCCTGCAGGCGCTGGCCGAGCACTGCGGGCCGCGGCTGCTCAGGACCAAGGGGCTCGTCGATGTCGCCGAGATGCCAGGCCGGCCGGCCCTGATCCACGGCGTGCAGCACATGTTCGAGCCGCCTGAGTGGCTTCCCGGCTGGCCCGGCGAGGATCGGCGCACGCGCCTGGTGTTCATAGGCGTTGGCCTGCCGCGCCATTTCCCTGCCCGTCTGCTGGCCGCAATCGAACAAGAGGTCGAGGAAGAATCGACCCACGATGCCGAGGTACGCGATCCCAGGCTCGTGCCCGAGCGCAACGAACAGTGAGTGCGGAAGCGAGCACTCGAGAGCCCGGTCAATCCGACCGTGAGACCAGGCGCGGGCTGAGCTCGGCTGATCCCTCTGGCGTGGCTGGGCCAGCGCGGGTTCTGATGGCAGAGTGCGATCTGAGGATGGAACATCGTCATGCGTAAGGTGATCGATCTCGAATGCGACCTGCCGAACGATGAAGACGGCAATCCGCGAAAATTCACGACCGCGACGCGGCCGCCAGGCTTCGGAGATCCGGAACGCCTGGCACCGCTGCCGGGCCACGGCTTCGCCAACTACCAGCGCATATTCACGCGGCGCAGCGGATCGAACGAAACCAACCAAGGTGCGGACAAATCGGGCATGCCGCTGGCGAGCTTCGTCGCAATCATGGATCGGGCGGGAGTGGAACGCGGTGTCTTGCGTGCGCCGAACCACGTCATCGCCGGTGTCCTCGCAAGCTACCCGGACCGTTTCATCGGCATGGCATCGGTCAGCCCGCACGATGGAATGCGGGGGGTGCGCGAACTCGAGCGCCTGGTACGCGAGCACGGATTCGGCGGACTGCGCGTCTCCGCCTTGTTCAACATGATCCCCGCGAGTGACCGGCGCTACTACCCGCTCTATGCCAAATGCGTCGAGCTCGAGATCCCCGTGCGCATTTACTGCAATATGAACTACGCCAACGACCGACCGTATGACCTCGGGCATCCGCGTCATATCGATCAGGTTGCCGTGGACTTTCCCGAACTCCGCATCATTGCCGGATTGAGCGGCTGGCCCTGGGTCAACGAGATGGTCGCTCTCTTGCGGCGGCATCCCAACCTCTATTGCGATACCGCGTCCCACCGGCCGCGTTATTTCGGGGTCGCCGGCTCCGGTTGGGAGCAGTTTCTCCAGTTCGGGAACAGCTTGCTGCAGGACCAGATCATGGTCGGGCTGTCCTCCGAGGCGTTCGGCCTCTCGATCGGGGAACTGATCGAGGAGTATGCCGCTCTGCCCTTGAAACCCGCGGTTCTGGACAAGTGGCTGTACGCCAACGCCCGGCGATTCTTCGGGCTCGGCTGATCGAACGGGCTTGACCGCCGGCGGCCGGGGCGCAACTATCAGACTAGTATGTCAGTCCTGCTCCGCTCCGAAGAGGCCGTCTCCCATGCATGAGGGAATTTTCCGGCAGGATTGCTACCGGGCGCAGCGCCGGCCGCTGGCACAGGCGAGCCCGCTTCCGGGCTGGTGCTACACCGATGAGGCCTGGTACCAGCGCGAACTGGATACGATCTTTCATCGTGACTGGCTTTGTGTCGGCCGGGTCGAGCAAATTCCCGACCCGGGCTGTTATTTCACGATCGAGCTGACCGGCCGGCCGTTGATCGTCGTGCGCGATACCGCCGGTTCCGTGCGGGTCCACTCGGCCGTCTGCCGGCATCGCGGCTGCATCATTACCGAAGGCGAGGGAAAGTGCCGCAGTTTCATCTGCCCGTATCATAGCTGGACCTACGCACTGGATGGGCACCTCGTCGGCATTCCGGGCTCGCCGCATCCGCTGGCCGGGGTGGAGAATTTCCGCAACCACGATTATGGGTTGAGCCCGGTGCGCGCGGAGACCTGGGCCGGCTTCATATTCGTCACCTTCGACGCCGGTGCGCCGCCACTCATGGCGTGGCTTGGCGAGTTGCCCCGCTTCCTTGCCCCCTACCGGCTGGAGGACGCCCAGCAGACCCATCGCGACATCTACGATGTCGATTGCAACTGGAAGCTCTGGCTGGAAAATGCGTTCGAAAACTACCACGTGGCGACCGTACACCGAAAGCACTATGACCCGGCCAAGCCGCAGAACTGGCAGTTCGAGGATACATCGGGCCGCGGCCCGTGGGAGGCAATGTTCAGCCGCCGCAGTGTGGTCGCTTATTCCGGGCTGCCGGAGATCCCGGGTCTCGATCCGGCGCACGCGGCCGGGCTCTATCATGTCTGGATCAAGCCCAGCGTTCAGATCATCCTGACCTCCTCCTACATGAAATACCGGCAGTACTTGCCGAGAGGGCCGCACAAGCTGCGCCTGCACGAGAACTGGACATTCCCGAAGAGCACGGTAGCGCAGCAGGATTTCGCGAATACCGTCGGGCCAGCCTACTACCATAAGTACTCCGAGATCATTCGCGAAGATCTGGGGATCAATCCGCTCGTGCATCGCGCGATGCAAAGCGGGGCCTACCTCCCGGGACGGTTCTCGCTCGAAGAGCACGTCGTTCACCGCATCGCCAATTATGTCCTCGATCGCGTCGTCGGTCCGGACGAGGCGCAATCCCGCGCCGCGCGGGAAGGGCATGCGGCGGCGGTTCCGGCGGACGCGGGCAATGGCTGACGCCGATTTCCACGTGCATGTCGAAAACTCGCGCACATTGATGCCGGTGTTCATCGTGCGCGAGGATCAATACCGGCCGGCGCTCGCCCGCCATCCCGATATTGCCCGGCGGATCCGTACCAGCTTCGGCTACGACGAAGAGAACTGGGGGAACAACGCGCCGACCGCGGACGCCATCATCACCTACCGCTTTCCCAGGGCGCGGCTGCGCGACGACGCACCTCGCCTCAAGCTGTTGCAGATTCTCGGTGCAGGCGTCGACTATCTCCTGCCACTCGACTGGCTGCCAGACGGCACGAGCATGCTGACCAACAGCGGTGCGCACGTGCCGAAAGCATCGCAGTCCGGACTGATGGCGCTGTTGATGCTGAACGCGAGACTGCCGCAGCTCATGGACAGCCGGCACCGGCACGAATGGAACCGGATCTTCACCGGCACCATTGCCGGCAAGACGTTGCTGATCGCAGGCGTCGGCGCCATCGGCGGCGGCGTGGCAGAGCATGCGAAGGCGTTCGGCATGAAGGTGCTCGGCATCCGCCGTCACGGCGGCGCGCACCCCGCGGTCGACGAAATGCACGGCCCCGAGGCATTGCACCGGCTGCTGCCACGTGCCGATTTCGTGCTCGCCAATCTGGCGCTGACCAGCGAGACCCGGGGCATCTTCGGCGCACCGGAATTCTCGCGGATGCGGCGCGGGGCTGGCTTCATCAACATGTCACGCGGCGGGCTGGTGGATCCCGTGGCGCTCGATGCGGCGCTGCGTAGCGGCCAGCTTGGCGGCGCAGTCATCGATGTCACCCTCCCCGAGCCACCCCCGGACGATTGGCCGTTCTGGGATACGCCGAACCTCATCATCACTCCCCACGTGTTGTCGGACGACATCGACGAGTATGTGCCGCGCACCCTCGACCTGTTCTTCGACAACCTGCGCCGGTTCTTTGCCGGCGGAGAGCTGAAAGGCGTGGTCGATGTGCGCAGGGAATATTAGGCGGCACGCGGGGATGACGAGCGAGATCGCGCTACTCGCCGAGCGCACGGACGCGACAGCATGATCGTCGGGTGGGAGCGCCCGGAGATGGGCGCGGCGACCGCCTACCGCCAGATCAAAGAGCGGATCGTCAACCTCGAGTACCAGCCCGGCGAAAAGCTGTCGGAGGCAAGGCTGGCTGCCGAGCTCGGATTGGGCCGGTCGCCGATCCGGAGCGCATTGGCACGCCTCAGGAGCGAGGGCTGGATCGAGGTCTCGCCGCAGAGCGGCAGTTTCGTCCGCGCTCTGACCGACCACGAAATCGGCGACATGACCATCCTCAGAGTGATGCTGGAGACGCATTGTGCCCGCATCGGCGCGGTCCGAATGAACGAAGCCGAGCTCGCAAAGCTTCGCTCCGCATTCGCCACCCTCGGTCCCTTGGCCGCCTCGGGCGACGGCGAGGCATTCATCGAGGTCGACACCAGATTGCATCTCGCGCTTTACCGCAGCACCGACAACCAAATGATTGCCGGGATCCTGCTTGATCTCCGCGACAAGGTGCAGTGGGTTCGTCGCGCCTGTGCGGTCTCATCCGAGCGAGTGAGGGAAGGCTTCGGCGAGCTGAAACCGATCATCCAGGCCCTCATTCAGCGGGATCCAGAAACGGCCGCGGAACGGATGCGGGTCCACATCGAAAACAGTGCGGCATTTTGCCGCATGGTCGACCATGCTGCTTCTCGCCGGGCTTCCCGCCGGGCACCAATCCAGGCCCGCGTCGTCGAATGAATGCTTTCTCCATTGCCGAGTCGAGGCGCGTCAGCGTCAGCGCCGTTCGCCAGGCGGCCGAAGACGTTCGCACATTCGACCTGGTCGCAGCCGATGGCCGGCCCCTCGCGGCGGCGCCTGCCGGCGCGCATCTAATCGTAGAGGTCCCGGCCGGCCTCATCAGGCACTACTCGCTGTGCGGCGATCCGCGCGACGCGTCACACTATGTGATCGCCGTCAAGCGCGAAGCCGCTGGCCGCGGCGGCTCCGCCAGCATGCATCAGGCTGTCGAGCCCGGCAGCTCTCTCACGATCGCCGGGCCGCGCAACAACTTCCCGCTCGCCGGCGATTCCGCGTTCAGTATTCTGATCGCCGGCGGCATCGGCATCACACCACTCCTTGCCATGGCACAACAGCTGCAATACTCGGGCCACCCGTGGGAAATGCACTACTGCGCGCGCTCGGCGGCGCACGCAGCGTTTCTCCCCGCGCTTACCGCGCTCAGCCCCGACGCCGTAACGCCGTACCTCAGCCCGACCCCGATCTTCGATGCGGCGACGGCACTTGGCCGGGTCAGGCCCGGCACGCACGTCTATTGCTGCGGCCCGCAGGGATTGATGCAGGCGGTGGCAGACGCGACCGCCCATTGGCCCGATGGTCACGTGCATTTCGAGTGGTTTTCCAACCCGACCGACGCCGAAGTACGGAACGTCGCGTTCGAAGTTGAGCTTGCGCGGAGCGGCTTGGTGCTCGCAGTGCCGGAGCATCTCTCGGTGCTGCAGGTCGTGCGCGCGGCCGGCATCGATGTACCGAGCTCGTGCGAGGAAGGTGTCTGCGGCACCTGTGAGACGCGCGTCCTTTCGGGCCTCGTTGCGCATCGTGATCAGGTACTGTCGGCGGCAGAGCGGCGGGCCAACGGCTCCATGATGATCTGCGTCTCACGGGCGGAGGGCAATCGTATCGTGCTCGACTTGTGAGGGCAAAAGGCCGGTCGTGCGTGGTGCACGACGGCAGGAAGGGAGGACTTCAATGACCAGGTTCGCAACCCTGCTGTTAGCAGCATTCCTGTGCACCGGCATCGGGCCGGCTCTTGCACAGACCTGCACGCCGAAGCTCGATCACCCGCCACTGGCGCGTAAAGGCTGGCTGCTGGCGGCGATCAATCCGACCGTGCCGCCGATCCAGTACATTGACGACAACGGTAACATCGTCGGACTGGACGTCGATCTTGGCAACGCCATTGCCAAGCAGCTATGCCTCAAAATGCAGTTCCAGAGCACGATGTTCGCGACCATGATCCCGCTCTTGAAAGAAGGGCGCATCGACATGATCGACACCTTCATGTGGTACTCCCCGCAGCGGGCGGCACAGGTCATGATGATCCCGTATGGCGCCAGCACGCTTGCGATCGTCGTGCAGAGGGGCAATACCGACAAGATTGATGGGCTGGACTACTTCTCCGGGAAGTCATTCGGCGCCGAACTCGGCACGGTGGATGCCGAGGATGTCGTGAAGGCAAGTGCGGCGCTGCAGAAAGCCGGCAAACGGCCGATCAACCTGCATACCTTCGCCAACTACGCCGCCGTGCTGCAGGCATTGTCGGCGGGTCAGGTGGACGGAGGGTTCATCAACACGGAGCAGGCCTATTGGTACCAGAAAAAGACCAACCAGTTTCGCATCGCGCTCACCGGCTTCGATCCGCACGCCGAGGCGCTGGCGTTCAAGCAACCCGGAGTCGCCGACGCAGTGGCGAAGGTGCTGAACGAGATGCACACCGATGGCAGCCTGCAGAAGATCTTTGAGCCCTACGGCCATTGCCTGCTGCCACCCCCGTACAAGGTGACGACCGGACCGATCCCGGCGCCCGACTGCCGCCAGCAACTGCAATGAGCGGGGAGCGTCGGGAAGTGCGCAACGTGGGACCGACTTTGGTTTTCCCACAACCTGCACACGACTTCTCGCCATACGGCCACTGCCTGCTGCCTGCCCCGTACAAGGTGACGACCGGGCCGAACCCTGCGCCCACGTGCAGCCGCACAGTACCCTGAACGGCGGCCGCACAGTGCCATGAGCGGGGAGGGCCGGGAGGTGTGCCATGTGGGACTGGGCTGCGTTTCTCCACTATCTGCATAGCGTCTATCTGATCAAGGGTGCCGGAATCACGCTCGGCCTGTCGGTCGCCTCGATGGTGCTCGGCCTGGCCTGCGGGCTGGTCGCAGCCTTGATGCGCAACTCCAGCAATCAACTGCTGAGCCGGCCCGCCAAGGGCTACATCTGGATCATGCGCGGCACGCCGGTGCTGGTACAGCTCATCATCATCTATACCGGGTTGCCACAGTTCGGTATCAAGCTCGACGTGCTTTCGTCGGCAATCATCGGGCTTGGCGTCAACGAAGGTGCCTACCTCGCCGAGACCTTCCGCGCCGGGCTCATGGCGGTGCCAAAGGGCCAGGTCGAAGCGGCCAAGGCGCTCGGCCTGTCGCCCTGGCAAGCCATGCGGCGGGTCGTCTTGCCGCAGGCGCTGCGCATTGTGATCCCCCCACTCGGCAACTCGTTCAACGGATTGATGAAGACTTCCTCGCTTGCTTCCGTGATTTCGATGGATGAGCTGCTGCGGCGGACCGAGTTGCTCATCCAGGTGCAGTTTCGTGTTCTGGAGATCTTCACCGTCGCCGCAATCTATTACCTGGTGCTCACCACGCTGTGGGGGTTCGTGCAGCAATGGATTGAGGCGCGGCTGGCGCGCGGCTACGCCGATACCACACTCAAGCCCGATACGGTGCAGGCGATGCAGGCGAGTGTCGCATCCCACGACGCAATGTGAGGACGGGGGAATGGAACGCATTCTGCACACCACCGAGCTGGCGGCCGGCAAGGCGCCGCCCAGGATCGATATCGGGCGGATCCTGCATCCGCGTTCGGTCGCGGTGCTGGGCGCGTCCGACAGCCTCGACAAGTTCGGAGGCCGGATCATGCATTTCCTTGTCCGGCACGGATTTGCGGGCGAGATCTATCCGATCAACCTGCACCGCAAGGAAATTGCCGGAAGGCGCGCGTTCGAGCGTATCACCGCCGTGCCGGCGTCACCGGACATAGCGATCCTCGCGGTGCCGATCGAGCACCTGGTCCGATCCGTGGAAGAGGCCGCTGCGGCCGGTGTCGGCTGTTCGGTCATCATTGCCACCGGGTTCGCCGAAGCGGGCGACGATGGCGAGCAGCGGCAGGCATCGCTGGTGCGCATTGCCTCGGAAAGCGGCATGCGCATCATCGGTCCGAACTGCATGGGTATGATC
>JBOHMK010000163.1:0-4584 GCA_050730115.1 Acetobacteraceae bacterium | reverse complement strand
ATCATCACCCGGCCGGTGGCCGCACTCTCGAGCCCGGCGATCAGCCTGAGGCAGGTGGTCTTGCCGCAACCGGACGGGCCGAGCAGCACGACGAAGCTGCCGGCGGCGATCGCAAACGAGACCTGATCGAGCGCGCGGACCTGGCCCCATGCCTTGCTGACGCCGGTCAGCGCCACCTCGGCGCCGCCTTGAAGCTCCGGTTGAAGCCTGGCTCCCGCGCCATCCCGCGGCATCGGACCCTGTTTCCTTCCTCATTCTCCGGTGTGCAGCGCTGCCATCGGCAATGTTGCACACGTGTGCAGTATGCACGCGCCACGGTCCCGCCGATAGACCGCCTGCGGATTGATCGCGACCCTTCAGCCCTGGTCCGGCGCGATCACGTTCTGCGGGCGCGGGCCGGAGAGTGCCGCGCGCATCGTCTCCGCCGACTTGATCCGGATGTCGTTCCAGGCGTCCGGGGTATGAAACGCCGCATGCGGCGTGACGATCAGCCGGCCATCGAGCCACGGTGCGCGGGCCCGGTAGGCGGCCAGCAGCTCGGGAACCGGTTCGACCGGCGGCTCCCTGGGTAACACGTCGAGCCCGGCGCCGGCGATCCGTCCGCTCTGCATCAGCGCCATCAGCGCGTCGAGGTCGAGGATCGGCCCCCGCGCGGTGTTGATGACGACGGCGCCCTCGGGCAGCAGGCCAAGCTCGGCGGCGCCCAGCATGCCGCGCGTTTCTGCGGTGAGGGGCGCGTGGAGCGAAAGGATATCACTCGTCTGCAGCAGTTCCTCGAGGCGGCGCGCGCGTTCGATCCCGAGCGCGAGCTCGACGCCGTTCGGTTGATAGGGGTCATAAGCGAGCACACGAAAGCCGAATGCCTTGGCGCGCAGCGCCGCAGCAGTGCCGATCCGTCCGAGGCCAAGGATGCCGAACGCCTGCGTTGAGGAGCGGCGGACCAGCGGGGTC
Source organism: Acetobacteraceae bacterium (assembly GCA_050730115.1). GTDB lineage: Bacteria > Pseudomonadota > Alphaproteobacteria > Acetobacterales > Acetobacteraceae > JAKAWQ01. The sequence goes on along the minus strand of JBOHMK010000163.1, from coordinate 3,633 downwards.
TCGATCCAGGTCCAGGCGGCCGGCGGCGCGGCCCGCTGTTTCTCGTGGTGCAGCAGGAGCCCGCGTCGCAGCGCCAGCGCCATCGCGAGCGCATGGTCGGCGACCTCGGTGGTGCCGTAGTCGGGCACGTTGCAGACCAGGATGCCGCGTGCGGCTGCCGCCTTGCGGTCGACCCGGTCATAGCCCGCGCCCATTCTGACCATGGCTTTCAGCCTGGGAAACCGCGCCAGATCCGCCGCAGTTGCGAAGTGGCGGAAGATCATCAGTCCGTCCGCGGCATCGCAGTCGGTATCTGCAAGCTCCGAGAGAGCGGTGGTCCGCCGCATGATCACCCGGAATGCCGGTCCGAAGATCCGGTGCTCGACGGCAAGGTCGGGATACATCGATTCGGGGTAGAGCACCGTCAGTGTCATCGGGCGTGGCCTTTGCCATTGTTCCGAGCGTGATCGCGATCCTGCGGAAGCGGGCTTACTTGCGCAACCGGCCGGCTGCTGCCAGCCTTTCTACGAATAAGATTCGGAGGCCCGGATGAACGGCGCGGAAAGCCTGGTGCACACGCTGCTCAAGGGCGGCGTCGATACATGCTTCGCCAATCCCGGAACGAGTGAGATGCACTTCGTCGCCGCGCTCGATCGCATTCCGGGAATGCGTTGTGTGCTCGGATTGTTCGAGGGCGTCGCCACCGGTGCGGCCGATGGCTATGCCCGGATCACCGGCAAGCCCGCGGCGACGTTGCTGCATTGCGGGCCGGGGCTCGCGAACGGGCTCGCCAATTTGCACAATGCGCGGCGCGCGGGCTCCGCAATTGTCAACATCGTGGGCGACCAGGCGACCTACCACCGCCCGCTCGATGCGCCCCTCACGGCCGATACCGAAGGCTGGGCACGCCCGGTGTCCGGCTTCGTGCGGACCGCCCGGAGTGCCTCGGAGGTGGGCGCGGACGCCGCCGCCGCGATTGACGCCGCGCGGATCCCGCCCGGGCAGATCGCGACCCTCATCCTGCCCGCCGACACCGCGTGGACTGAGGGTGGGGTGATCGGTGCGCCGCGGCCGGCAGCACCCGCTCTGCCGGTCGATCAGGGCGTAGTCGCGCGCATCGCCGGTGTGCTCAGGGGCAATGAACCGGCGATCCTTGTGCTCGGCGGCACCGCGCTCGGGGAACAGGGGCTCGCACTTGCCGACCGTATCCGCGCCGCCAGCGGGGTGCGGCTGATTGCGCAGGGATCGAATGCCCGGATCGCGCACGGCGCCGGGCGCGTGCCGATCGAGCGGGTTCCCTACGTCGTCGATCGCGCGCTCGCGGCCCTTGCCGGGCTCAAGCACATCGTGCTGGTGGGCGCGGTGAAGCCGATCGCGTTCTTCGCCTACCCCGGCAAGCCCGGCTATCTGTTTCCGGCCGATGCCACGGTGCACGTGCTCGCACGTCCGGATCAGGACATTCTCGAGGCGCTGGCCCGGCTTGCCGACGAGCTTGGTGCGTCCGCCACGCCGCCGCCAAACGGCCTGGCACGGCCAACGCCTGCGAAGGGTGCGCCGACGCCGGAGGCCGTCGCCCAGTCGCTCGCCGCTCTTCTGCCCGAGCATGCGGTGGTGGTTGACGAAAGCGTCAGCTTCGGGCGCAGCATTTTCTCAGATGCCGCCGCTGCCGCGCCGCACGATTGGATGCAGATCACCGGCGGCGCGATCGGCGATGGCCTGCCCCTGGCGACCGGTGCCGCCATTGGCGCGCCCGGCCGGCGTGTGATCGGCCTGCAGGCCGACGGTTCCGCCATGTACACCGTGCAGGCCCTGTGGACTCAGGCACGGGAGCGGCTCGACGTCACGACGATCCTGATTTCCAATCGCAAATACGCGATTCTTCTGCACGAACTGGCCGGTGTCGGTGCCAACCCTGGCCGCACTGCGCTCGACATGCTCGAGCTCTCGAATCCCGATCTCGACTGGCCGCGGATTGCCGGCGGGTTGGGTGTCGAGGCGGCGCGCGCCGAAACGATGGAACGATTCGCCGATCTCTTCTCGCAGTCGCTGGCGCGCCGCGGGCCCTTCCTGATCGAGTTGGTCGTATAGCAGGCCTGGGCCGCCGGGGAACGCGAGCAGGATTCCGCGAATCGCGAGCAGCGGGCGGAACAGGCTGCTCCGGTTGAGCGGCAGAGCCACGCTTGCCGCCGCCAGGAGCAGGACCAGCAGCGCGCGCAGGATGCGTGCACGTACTTGTGCCGCGCCGGTGTGCGGTCATCTCCTGCAAGGCGGATTATTGGACGCTCCCGGTGCGTTCTTGTTGCGTCGCGGGAGGGACCCCTCAGCCTTGACGTTCCTGAGGCCGCAACCTTATTGTGGAAGGCGTATCGATCGGGATCGGGATCCCGGGAGAGGCCGTAAGGGCTGATTACCCTTAGCAGTGTGGGCGTTGGCCAGCGTGGGCGCTGGCCAATGTGGATGTGGGGTTCCGCACTTTGGGAGGAGTCAGTCGGATGCCGCAGGCTGCGGAATTGCATGGGCAGGCGGTTTTGGAAAGCCTGCCGCTGTACCTGATCGTCCGGACTGCGATGCCGGGTGATCACGCCGGTGCAGGCGATGTACACGCGCTGTTGCGGCGCGGGCGCGGGAGGTTTCACCGCGCTGTTGCGCTCGCGGCGGCCGGAAACGCTTCACCTGCCACTCTGAGCCGGGCCACTCTGAGCCGGGCCACTCTGAGCCGGGTCGCCTCGCGCCTGGTGCCTGGCCGAACTCACGCTTCGATTGACCGCACAACGCCGGCCCGACCTCGGGCATGGCTCTCGGGCGCGCGCCAGAATTCCGGCCGCGCCGCGCGGAACCTGCTGGCGGTTCCGCACGAGCGGCCTTTCCACGGTCGCGGCGCGTCGTTCTCAAGGAGGGCAACATGGTTGTCGATGAAAGGTTGGAACGGCTTTATGAGAAGGTAGAGCTGGTCAAGGGTGCCGGTGACCCGAGCCAGGGCAAGCTGTGCGTCATGTCGTTCGTTGCATTGCTGGCCGGAGAGGGTCATTCCGACCGGCCGCGTACGGCGTCGCCCTTGATCCGTGAACTCGTTGTCCGAATCAATGACGCGATGCCGCGTGCGATGCGCCAGGAGTTGAAACCGTTCGTGCCGCGTATCGTCGGCACCAATGACGGGCACGACGCGGCGCGGGCGAGCATGTTGCGGACGGCCGTCGATCTCGAAATCCTGCCTCGCATCTGCCGGGACTTCCTCGGCTGCAGGGCGTCCCGGCGGTGGCGCCGGATGACCGAATTCCGCGAGCTCAGCAGTCGCCTTGTCACTCTCACCGGCGCCTCCGACGGGGCTTTGGACCCGCAGTCCGGCTGCAAGCTCGCCGAGGCGGTTGCAAGCCTGTTGTGCTTCTGCGCGGTCGAGGCACCGGAGCCGACATCGCGCCGCTGGTACTGGGCAGAGGCGGTGGAGATTCTCGACCGCGCGTGCTGCATTGGTCAGGATGGACCAACGGAGAGGATCGAGGACGGCCGCATGGTTCGGATCGAGCAGGTCCTCGTGCAGCGCGAACGCACCGATCGTGGCAAGGCGGTGGCGGGCCGCACGGCCGGCTACCTGCGCGCGATCTTCGCCTGGACGACGAATGCGCTTTAGCGGTTTGCTGAAATACGGTGTCGCGG
>JBOHMK010000162.1:0-15705 GCA_050730115.1 Acetobacteraceae bacterium | reverse complement strand
CCCTTGAGCTTGGCGATCATCTGTTCGACCGGCCCGCCGGGAGCGAGTTGAACGACGGCGAAGTTGATCGCGATGATGCCGACCAGCGTCGGGATGATGAGGAGAATGCGGCGGAGGAGGTAGGCTGCCATCAGAAGCTCTCGATGCCTGGGGGCGGTGTCGGCACTTCAGCGGTCATGCCCAAGCGGTCATGCCCAAGCGGTCATCCGTCGTGGTTCGCCCGGCCGGTATAGCGGCATCCGCCGGCGATCGCACCGGTCGACTCCGGGGCGCGGCAGCCGGCACGCCCGCCGGTCGCTTCCCTGCTCACATCAGGGTTCGGCGTCCGCCTGCCGGCCAGGAGCGGCGGCTCTGAACGCGGGAAGTTCGGCCGCGGCGGCTTCGGATCGCAGCAGGCGCGGGAAGCCGGCGACGTCGACGCCGAACCGCCGCGCGTTCCCGAGTTGCGGCACCAGGCAGATATCGGCCATGCCCGGTGTATTGCCGAAGCAGAATGGACCTGGGGACTGGCCGATCAGCGCCTCGCATATCTTGAGCCCGGCCGCGTTCACCTCGGCCGCCCAGGCCTCGACTTCCTCTTCGGACCGGCCCATCGCCCGCAAGCGGACCAGCACGCCGAGATTCTGCAAGGGATGCGTGTCGACAGCGAGCACCATGGCGAACGCACGGATTCGGGCCCGTGCAACACTCTCGAGGGGCAGCAGCCGAGGCTCGGGGAAGTTCTCCTCCAGCCATTCGATGATCGCCAGCGACTGCGTCAGCACGCGGCCATCGTCGAGCTCGAGGGCGGGCACGAATCCTTGCGGATTGAGGGCCAGGTATTCGGGGCTCCGCTGCTCACCGCGGCGCAGATGATGCGGCACGTGAACGACCTCAACTGCTTTGAGATTGAGGGCGATCCGCACCCGCCAGGATGCCGAACTACGAAAATACCCGTGAAGCTTCATCGGCTTTGCCCGCCAGCCGGCTCGGAGTATGGGCCACCCCGGGCAGGCTCCCCCGGGCAGGCTGCAGGGATGGTGGCGCGGCTTACTGGAGCCGGCAAGCCATTTGTCCTCTGGAATAATTTGCGCGGCCGGCCGCGTCCGTGCTGTTCTTCAAAGGCTGGGCCGGTGGCCCCGAGAGCGCACCGCCACAAGCCGCCAGGCGGAAGGATGGGAGGGACGCCATGAATGACACCGCGCTGGTCGCAGGCCGCCTGTTGGCGCGGCTCGACCGGATCCCGACCTGGACCCTGCCGAAGCTGTACGCGGGGATCATCGGCGTCGGCTTCTTTTTCACCTTCTATGACATCTTCGATATCAACGTCTCCTTCATCCAGACTTGCGTGGCACTGGTACCGGGCTGCACGCCACCCACCTCCGCCGCGCATCTCGGTCTTCCCGTGCTGCTCAACCTCGCCGGCTACGTGGTCGGCACGCTGATCCTGAGCCCGCTCTCTGACCGGTTCGGGCGACGTGATCTCCTGCTGGTGACGATGATCCTGACCGGCATCGGCTCGATTCTGACCGCGGTCGTCAACTCCTATGCTCAGTTCGTCGCCGCCCGCGCTCTCACCGGCATTGGCATCGGGGCAGACCTCGCGATCGTCAACACCTATATCGGCGAACTGGCGCCTGCCGCCGGTCGCGCCCGCTATACCTCGATGATCTTCATCTTCTCCGCGCTCGGCGCCGTCGCCGGCATCTGGATCGGACTCTGGCTGACGACGCCACCGACGCCGCTGCCGCTCGGCCTGCCGTTCGCCGCAGCAGGTGCGCATTTCGACTATGGCTGGCGGGTGATGTATCTGATCGGCGCCGTGCTGGCGCTGGTCGGCGTTCTGCTCCGCTTCCAGCTTCCGGAATCGCCGCGCTGGCTGGTCTCGAAGGCCCGCTTCGACGAAGCAGACTTTGTCGTCTCCGCAATGGAGGCGCGTGCGCATGCGATCAGTGCCCTGCCACCGGTTCCTGAACACGTCGCAGCTGCGCCGAGAGAGGCCGAGGCGCTGCCGTACGCCGCGATCTTCCGCAACCGGCTTTATCTCGGCCGCACCGCGCTGCTCATGGTCATGTGGTTCCTCGCCTACATCACGGTCTATGCCTACGCGGCGGGTTTTACGACCTTGCTCTCGGCGTTGGGATATCCGCCGCCGGAGGCAGGACTGATCACCGCCTTTGGTACATTCGGCTTCGTTCTCTGCGCTCTGATCGCCTACGCCTACGGCGAAAACATGGAGCGCAAGCACTGGATGCCGCTGGCGGCGGCGATCACCATCATCGGCGGCCTGGTGATCGCGCTTGGCGGCAAGGACGTCTGGATCGCGATCGTGGGCTCGATCGTGGTGTTCTTCGGCTTCAATGTCTGGGTGCCGATCGCTTATGCCTGGTCGATCGAGAACTATCCGACGCGGGCGCGCACCACTGGATTCGCCCTGGTGGACGGCATCGGTCATCTCGGCGGCGGCGTCGGATTGATCTTGATTGCGCCGCTGATCCCCGAACTTGGCGTGCTCAAGTCGATGCTGCTGATCGGCGGCTTCCTGGTGCTCGCCGCGATCGTCGCCCAGCTTGGCATCGGCACGCGGGCGCGGCTGCTGGACGACATCTCGCCGTGACGGTCTCGCCCGGCGTTGCTGCCTCTGGGGCGGCTCCGCCCTCGGCCGCCGCCCGTTCACGAGCCGAAGTCGTGATCGTCGGCGCCGGGCCGGTCGGGCTCGTTGCGGCCATCGAGCTCAGGCGGCAGGGGTTGCGACCGATCGTGCTGGACGCCAAGGACGGCATCTCGTGGACCAGCCGGGCGACCTGTATTTCCCGCCGCAGCCTCGAGATTCTCGACCGGATCGGCGCCGGCGCCGCGTTCGACGCCAAAGCTTTGCCGTGGTCCCGTGCGCGTTCGTTTTATCGCGATCGGCTCGCGTTCCGGATGCAGATGCCGCACGCACCCGGAGACCGGCACGCGCCGTTCGTCAACCTTCAGCAGTTCTACACAGAGAAATTCCTGCTCGACGCGTTGCAGACGCTTGGCGGCGCGGCAGAAGTCCGCTGGCAGAGCCGGGTGAGCGGGGTGCGGCCCGGGAATGATGGAGTGGCACTCACCGTTGCCGGACCCGACGGCGCCTATGCGCTTCGCACCGATTGGCTGATCGCGGCCGACGGCGGGCGTTCGACGGTGCGCGACGAGATGGGCCTGCCGCTTGCAGGTACCGCCTACGAGAGCCGCTACCTGATCGCGGATATCGAGGTCGAGGGTATCGAGCGGCCGGTCGAGCGGAATGTGTGGTTCGATCCGCCGTCGAATCCCGGGTCCACCGTGATCCTGCACGTGCAGCCGGATCACATCTGGCGCGTCGATTATCAACTCCGCGAGGACGAGGATGCGGACATCGCATTGCGGGAGGAGAACGTCCGGGAGCGTTTACAGGCGCAGCTCGAGATGATGGGTGTCGGCGCGCGCTGGCGTCTGATCTGGAAAGGCCTTTACAAGGCATTGGCGCTGTCGCTCGAAAAGTACCACCATGGCCGGGTGTTGTTCGCCGGCGACGCGGCGCACCTGGTGCCGATTTTCGGGGTGCGGGGCCTGAACTCCGGGATCGACGATGCGCACAATCTTGGTTGGAAGCTCGCGCTGGTGATCGGCGGAAAAGCCCCTGAGTCGCTGCTCGAGAGCTACAGCCACGAGCGCAGACGAGCCACGCGCGAGAACCACGAGCAGGCGATCAAGAGCACCTGGTTCATGTCACCACCGAGTGCCGGGTTCCGGTTGCTCAGAGACGCCGCCTTGTCGCTGGCGACCGAGCACGAGTGGGCGAGTGCGCTCGTTAATCCGCGTCAGTCCTCCGCCCATTCCTACGATGATTCGCCGATCATCCTGCCGGATAGAGACCCGCGTGACATCGGGGTGAAACCGGGCGATTCGCTGCCGAATCTGAAGCTGTCGGCGAGCACGATCGCGAGCGTCGCGGCGCCTCACCGGTATTTGCATGAGGTCCTGCCGCGCTCCGGGTTCGCCGTCCTCCTGTTCATCGGCGCAAGCACTGATCCGGATGTGCTGAGTGAGCTTCGAAGGGTTGCAGCAGGAAGCCGCGTGCCGCTCGCTCTGGTGCTGATCGGGGCGGAGCAGCACCTTCCGTCCCGAAGAGGACCGGCATCCGAGCGCCGGATCGCGGACCCTGACGGCTCGCTTTGGGAGAGATTTGCGGCCCAGCAGTTCCCGCTTTATCTGGTGCGGCCGGATGAGCACGTCGCTGCCAGGCTGCCCGCGATCGACCCCGCGGCTCTGCTGATCGCGCTCGAGGTTGCACTCGGCAAGCAGACGGTTGCACCTGCGGCCCGTCCGCCGCGGGCCGCCGATGCGCAGCCTTCGAGCCCGCCGGTGATCGGGCTCGGGGAGTCCGGGCTCGAGCGCGTGTTCGAGGCTATCAGCCGCGGCGCAGACGCCGTCGGAGAAGGCGGTGCGTCGCACTTCCTGGCACGCCTTGCTCTGATGCTCAGCCATGAGTTCGGCGACGCTGGACGCCCACTGGCACTGATTGACGAAGCAAAAGACAGTACCTTTTCGGATCTCCGGAAATTGCACGCGGCAGGCGGGGCGGCGTGATTCGTCATCTGGCACGAGCTGCGCCAACTCTGAATGACACCGCTCCGCACCTGGCAGTTTGCTGAAAAACCAGGGCAAGGGCTCCGCCCTTGACCTGCCCAATGGGACGTTGGGGGCCTGAGGTTCCAGACCCCCGAACTTCAAGAGAAGGGATGCCAATGGCTTGCCAATGGCTGCGTGCGGGGCCCCGCATATTTTCCTGGCCACAGCCTCGACGGCCCGTTGCAGCAACCGGCTAGAGCAGCGGTTTGAATTTTCCTTGAGTCCACTGGATACGGGGCGTATCGTTGCCATATCGATTTGTGCGAAAGGGCGCGGAGGATTGCCACTATGACGTGCCGGATTCTCAGCCTTGACGGTGGTGGGACGTGGGGTCTGATCGAAGTCCGTGCACTGATCGAGATTTACGGAGCCGCAACGGCGGGGCATGAGCTGTTGCAACGCTTCGATGTGGTGGCGGGCTGCTCGGCCGGCAGCCTCGTCCTCGCCGGCCTGGTTGAGAACAAGGCCCTGGGCGAGATCCTGCTGCTGTTCCAACAGGAAGCAAGCCGCCGCGCCATCTTCTCTCCGACCGCCAATCCCGGCCACGCGGCGTTGCAGACCCTCACCGGCATCGGCCCGAAATACAGCGCCGCCGCCAAACTTCCCGCGCTGGAGCGGCTTTTGCCGCGGAACGGCAACACGGCGTTCCGCCAGGTGATGGCGGGTATCATGGGCCCAGCCGGCGGCCAGGTGCATCTTCTTGTGATCGGCTTCGACTATGACCGTAATCGCGCGGCATTCTTCCGCTCCGCCCCGGCCGGCGGCGCTGCCTGGGGCAACGGCGCACCGGCCGCGCTTTCTCTGGCCGCGACCGTGCATGCTTCGACGAACGCTCCGGTCAACTTTTTCGATGCGCCCGCGCGCTTACCTGGCGATGTCGACCGTTACTGGGACGGTGGGATCAGCGGCCACAACAACCCGGCCTTGGCCGCCGCGATTGAAGCGATCACCCTCGGCTACCGGCATGACGAACTGCGCATACTGAGCCTTGGCAGCGGAACCGTACGCCTGCCTCTGGGCGAGGTCGGTGCACCGCCCTCCCCCTATCATGCGTCGCGCCCCGAGTCGTCGATTGCCGGCGATCTCGGCAAGCTGGCAATTTCCATCCTCGATGACCCTCCGGACTTTGCCACCTTCGCTGCCCACGTTCTCACCGGCGGCAGCGCCGGCTTGCCGCCGGGCGCGCAAAGTCGCGTCGTGCGCCTCAATCCTCTCGTCAGCCCGGCACCAGCGGGTGTTGCGAACAACGGCGGCACAATCTGGACCGCGCCACAGAACTGGACCGCCGCGCAGTTCGAGTATCTCTGCGGTCTGCCGATGGACGTCATCACCCAAGCAGATATGGACTACATCGAAGACTGGTGCAGTCTTTGGATCGGCGGGGGCGCTCGCAACCAGCCGATCCGCATGAACGGTCAGACGCTGGACGCCGAAATCGGCTATACGCGCTTCCAGGATTCGGTCGCCGCGTGGACGTCCCTGGAGTCTGAGTGAACAGCCAGGCCACGGCAACGGGTCGCAGGCAACGCCGTCCATACAGTGCCTCTACGACGCTTCAGCGACTGACGGAGAGTGCTGCCGGATCGGAGGTGATCAGGCCGGCGGCCTGATGACTGCCCGAGGTCGAATGGTCCGGCAATCCCGCCAATCCGAGCGCCCGGGGATTGCCGTCCGCACTCAGGCAGACTCGGCGCGGCGGCCGGACTCGAACAGGAACCAGGCACGACGCTCCGCCTCATCGATCCAGACCTCGAGCAGGCTCGTGCTGGCGACGTCACCATGCTCGCTGCAGACCCCGTGTGTCTCCCTGAGCGCGCGCGTGAGCGCCAGATTGTCCTCGCGCAACTCTGCCAGCATGTCGCCGGGGGTCACGAAATCCGCATCATTGTCCTTCAGCCGCTGCAGCCGTGCGATGTTGCCGATCGAGTGGATGGTCGTGCCACCGACTTTGCGCACGCGCTCGGCGATCCCGTCGACGGCCTCGAAAATCTGCGCGGCGTGCTCATCGAACAGCAGATGATAGTCACGAAAATGCGGACCCGAGACGTGCCAGTGAAAATTCTTGGTCTTGACATAGAGCACAAACATATCGGCGAGCAGCGCGTTCATCGCGCCCGCAATGTCTTTCGTGGCGTTGGCCCCCAGACTGGTCGGGGTCGCAATCGCTGCCGCCTGGCGCGCCTTTGCATCCTTGATGCCCGTCATGCCGGTTTCCTTTTCTCTGTTGCCTCCGCCCAAAGGGTAGGCGCGGCCATGCTCCGCTGCCGGCGGCCGACTGACAAGTGGAAACAATACTCTGCCCGGCGAGGCGGCGATCAGAAGCGCTGCGGCATCCTGGCCAGGGCTTCCGGCGTATCGAGGTCGCGCAACACGGCCTCATCCGCGATCTCCACTTCGACCACCTGCTCCAGGTGCAGAGAAGCCAGGTGTCGCGCTCCGATATCGCCGGTGATGGCTGCGATTTCGGGGAAGAAGCGACGGCCCCAGACCATCGGGTTGCCCTGCTTGCCGCGAAAACTCGGGAGCACGATCGCGCGGCCTTCGTCCGGATCGAAGGCGGCGAGCAGGCGGTCGATCATCCGGCCGGTAACGAGCGGCATATCGCCGAGGCAGATGACCGCCCCCGGGCTCTCCGGTGGCACCGCGGCGATGCCGGCCTTAAGGCTCGCGGAAAGCCCCTCTGCATAGTCGGGCGCGTGCACGTAGCGCACGGGCCGCCCGCCGAGGGTATGTTCGATTTCGCGAGCCTGGTGGCCGGTCACGACCAGGACGGGGCGGGCCGCGGAAGAGAGAACGTTATCGACTACGCGGGCGATGATCGGCTTACCGCTCGGGCCGATGATCAGCAGCTTGTTGTGTGGCGCCATGCGCCGCGAGCGGCCAGCGGCGAGGACGATCGCGGCGACGGTGGGACGCGCGCGCGGCGCAGCGCCCACGCGCGGTGCCGCCGGTGCCTGGGCGCGCGGCATCGGCCGGGTTTCGATCTCCTTGAGGAGGCCGCCGACGCCGAGCGAAGCAATCTCCGCTGCGCCGACGGGAAGTCCGGCGAACAGGCGGGCAAGGACGAAGTCGATGCCGTTGAGTTTGGGGCTGCGCGCACAACCGGGCAGCACGAGCGCCGGTTTGGCGCCGATTGCGCCGACACAGATCAGGTTCCCCGGATCAACCGGCATTCCGAAATGAATAATGTGTCCGCCAGCCCGGACGATGCCTTGCGGCCCGACGTCGTTACGATCGACGACCGCCGAGGCGCCGGCGACCAGCAACATTTCGGCCCCTTCCGAAATCAGAGCCTGCAGCGCCCCGGCGATCGGCTCGACCTCGTGCCGGCAGCGCCTCGCCGGCAGCAGAGTGCCGGTGAGCGCGGCAACCCGCGCCCCGGTTGCCGCGATGGTGTGCTCGACCACGCTCTCCTTCATTGCGGAAAGCTCGGTCATCACCAGGCCCACTTTGTAAGGGCGGAACGGATGAAGGGTGAGTAACGGCTTCTCCTGACGGGCCAGCGCCTCGGCGACCGCAAGCGTGGTGGCGGCAACCGCAAAGGGGATGATCTTGATGGTGGCGACCATCTCCTTCGGCGCGACGACGGCGTAATCGGGAAGGGTCGCCAAGGTCAGCGCTTCGTCGAGCAGGTTCATCCGCTCGATCGTCACCGCGGCCACACGCAAGAGACCGGGCACCTCAGCCAGGAAATTCACCCGGCCGGTGGCGGCGCGGGAACGACCGATCAGCGGCGTCAACAGCGCTTCGGCAAGACGGTCTGCGGCCAGATCTTCGGGTACCTCGCCGGCCTCGAGACGGGCCGCGACGACGTTCTCGTGGCCGGCCTCCTTGAGCGCCGCGATCGCGTCCCCGTCCAGGATCGAACCCTTGCGGAGCATTCGGCCCGAAAGGCGCAGGCTATGCCCCATGATCGCCCCCATGGCCTCGGCCAACGGCAGGGACCGGAAAATCACGCCGCTGCTTTTACGTGGGCCTTGGCCCCGCGACGGACCGCCACAATCTCAGCCAGGATAGCGAGCGCGATTTCGGGCGCCGTGGTGGCTTCGATGGCGAGCCCGACCGGCCCATGGATGCGGCTGAGCGCAGCCGGCGAATGGCCCAACTGAGCGAGGCGCGTCAGACGTTGGGCGTGTGTACGCCGGGAGCCGAGCGAACCGATGTAGAAGGCCGGCGATTTGAGCGCCAGGTCGAGCGCCGGGTCGTCGAGCTTCGGGTCGTGCGTCAGGGTGACGATTGCGCTGCGAGTGTCCGGCTTGAGTTCCTGGAGCGCCTCATCGGGCCAATCCCGCTTCAGCGCGACACCGGGAAAGCGCTCCCGGGAGGCGAAGGAGCCACGCGGATCGACCACGGTCACGGTAAAGCCAAGTGCCGTGGCAATCGGTACCAGTGCCTGAGCGATGTGCACCGCACCGATCAGGATCAGGCGCGGCGGCGGATTATGGGCGTGGAGAAACCACTGAGCACTGCCAATGGCGACTGTACGGCTGACGTCTGCCGCGAGCACTTCGGCGGCAGCCGGAGCGAGTTCCGCCGGCGCTCTGGGGCAGGGGAGCAAGTACTGCTCGTCGGGCGGTTCTAGAGGAGCGAGGCGGGTGGCCAGCACGACCGGCCGGAGTTCGGCCCGGGCGGCGTTGAGCGCCGCCAGAATTTCCGGAGTCATGCGAGCTTCTCCACGAACACTTTCATCTTGCCGCCACAAGCCAGCCCCACCTCCCAGGCCCGCTCGTTGCTGATGCCGAAATCCAGCAGTTGGGGCCGGCCGCTCGCGATCGTCTCTGCGGCCGCTGCGGCGACAGCACCTTCGATGCAGCCGCCGCTGACCGACCCGGCCATCCGCCCCGAAAGGGTCAGCGCAAGCTGGCTTCCGGCCGGAACGGGCGCACTGCCCCAGGTTTCAGTGACGGTGGCGAGCGCCACTTGCTCACCGTCGGCGCGCCACTGGGCGGCCAAGGCCAGGACGTCTTCGGTAGCGGCGGAGTGGGGTCGAATTTCGCTCATGCGGCAGCGCTCCAGAGCTCGAGGGGACGGCCACGCACTGCCGGGCGTGACAACACGCCGATGAGCGCGTGCAGGCTTTCTAGATTGTGCACCGGACGGAACTCGTCGACGTAGGGAAGCATGGCACGTATGCCCTGGGATCGCGGCGCGAAGCCCTGCCATCGTAATAGCGGATTCAGCCAGATCAGTGCGCGGCAGGAACGGTGGAGACGGTCCATGTTCTCGGGCAAGCCGCGCGCACCTTCGCGGTCGAGCCCGTCGGAAACCAGCAACACCACGGCCCCCTCCGCCAACACGCGACGCGCCCAAAGCCGGTTGAAGGTCGCGAGAGCGTCCCCGATCCGGGTACCGCCGGACCAGTCGGGGACGACATGCGCCACCAGCTGGAACGCGACCTCCGGATCGCGATGGCGGAGTTGGCGGGTGACATTGGAAAGCCTGGTCCCGAACAGGAACACGTGCACGCGTTCGCGAAGGTTGGCGAGGGCATGGGCGAAATGCAGCAGAATCTGCGTATACCGTGCCATCGAGCCGCTGATGTCGCAGATGACGACGATGGGTGGCGGGCGGGTGATACGGCGGCGGCGGGCGAAGTACAGCAGCTCACCGCCGGTTCGCAGGCTCGCGCGAATGGTGCCGGCAAGATCGATCTCGGGGCCAGAGGCATCGGCACGCCGCCGCCGCGTCCGCCGGAGATCGAGCGGCAGGACCAAACGCCGGATCTCGGCCTTGGCAGCGGCGATCTCGGCTGCGCTCATGGCTGCAAAATCAAGCTGCTGCAGTCTTTCTCGTTCACTTGCCGTGAGCACCGCCTCAACCTTGGGCGGCACTTCCTGATCGCGCGGCTTCTGGCCGCGGTCGCGGGAAAACGCCTCTTGCAACCGCCGGCTGCCGGGCGCCGGCCGCTCCGGCTTCGGCTTCTCGGGCGCCAGTAAGGAAAGCGTCGCCTGCTCGCGAGCGGCTTCGGGATTGCGCCAGAAGAGGGCAAACGCGGAATCGAAAATCTCACGATGCTCACGCCGGTGCACCATGGTCGCGGAGAGCGCGATCGCGGTTTCGGCCCGGCTGCCCAGATTGACAAGGGCGAGCGCCTCGAGTGCAGCGATGACCTCGGGGGTCCCGACCGGCAGGCCGGCGCGGCGGAGAAGACGGGCGAAGTGCATGACGTTGGCAGCCAATCGCTGCCCGCGCCCGGGTGGTCCCGCCGGCACGCTCATGCTGCGGCGGCGTGGGCCTCGGCCACCAAACGCGCTGCCTCGGCACCTCTGATCTTTGCAATGTCGTCTTGATATTTCAGAAGAATACCGAGCGTCTCATCGACCGTGCCCGGATCCAGCTCCTGCTGGTCGAGCGCCTGGAGGGCGGCCGCCCAATCAATCGTCTCGGCGACCCCGGGCAGCTTGAACAGCTCCTGCCGGCGCAGCCGCTGGACGAACGCCACGACTTCCGCCGAAAGCCGCTCGGGAAGGCCACGGGCCTTGCGAGCGAGGATGGCACGTTCGCGCACGGCGTCGGGGTAATCCACCCAGTGGTAGAGGCAGCGGCGCCGGATCGCATCGTGCACCTCGCGGGTGCGATTGGAGGTAAGAACGACCACCGGCGGTGCTTTGGCTCGGATGGTGCCGAACTCAGGCACGGTGATCTGGAAGTCGGCGAGGAGCTCGAGAAGAAAAGCCTCGAATGGCTCGTCCGCCCGGTCGAGCTCGTCGATCAGGAGCACAGCAGGCGGCTGATCAGGATCGATCGCCGAAAGTAGCGGTCGCTCCCGGAGGAATGGGCGGGTGTAGATGTCGCTCTCCAGCCGGGCGCGATCGGTCTCACCGGCAGCCTCGGCGAGGCGAATGGTCATCAACTGGCGGGCATGGTTCCACTCATAGGCGGCAGCCGCGAGGTCGAGCCCGTCGTAGCATTGCAGCCGCACCAGGCGGCGCTTCAGGCCGGCAGCGAGGACCTTGGCGATCTCGGTCTTGCCGGTGCCTGGCTCGCCTTCGAGGAAGAGGGGTTTCGCCATGCGGAGCGCCAGATGCACCGTGGTCGCGAGGGCACGGTCGGCGAGGTAATCCTCGGCCGCGAGCAGCGCCTCGGTATCGCGCACGGATTGCGGCATCGCCGGTGGTGCGTGCGGAACTGCCGGCTCGTTCGGCATGCTAGAGGTAGCTTCCGAGAACCACGATGATAATGATGATGCAGACGATGCCGGCAATCCACACCACCAGTGGCATGCCGAGGGGCTCGACCGGCTCTTGCGCGCGCTCTTCAGCCTCTCTCATCACCATGCCGGCCTCCGTGGTCTTGGGCCCGCCGCCGAGGGAGGCGGCGAAGCGGTCGAAGAAGGTGTCCGCCATCTGCTTGGCGCTGGCATCGATCAGGCGGGCGCCAAGCTGGGCGATTTTGCCACCGACCTGTGCTTTCACGTCGTAGTGGAGGAGCGTTTCGGCGCCGGCCTCCGCGAGATGGACCGTGGCGCCGCCCTTGGCGAAACCCGCCATACCCCCCTGGCCCTCGCCACTGATCGTGTAGCCGTTCGGCGGATCGAGATCCGAAAGCAGCACCTTGCCGGCAAAGCGTGTGGCGATCGGTCCAATGCGCACCGCCGCTGTTGCCTTGAGCTCATTGTCGGAGATTTTTTCCAGGCTCTCGCAGCCTGGGATCGCTGATTTCAGTACGGCAGGGTCGTTCAGTGCCTCCCACACCTTCTGGCGCGGCGCAGGAATATGCCGCTCGCCCGTCATCTCCATTGAACGAACTCTCCATTGTGTGTCGGACTGTACATGTGGCTGTGTCCGGGGGAGTGTGTCTGGGGGACTGTGTCTGGGGGACTGTGTCTGGGGGACTGTGTCTGGGGGATTGTGCCTGGGGATTGTGCCGGGCGGACGTTACTTGCAGGGTCCCGCCCATGCAACCAAGGGAGGTCGTCCCGACTGGTCTGACATGGGGCTGGGTGCTTCCGGCCGCCATGCTTTTGCTGCCGGTCCGGGCCTTGGCGGCGACCCTGACGCCTACCGGGGCGATCGTGCCAGAGCTTCTTCCCTGGGGCCTTCCCTTCGCCGCGGTGCTGGCCTCGCTGGCACTCGGCCCGATGCTCGCGCCGCGCGCCTGGCACCGGCTTTCCGGCCCGGTCATGGGCGTCTTCAGTCTTGCTTTGCTGCTTGCTGTCGCCTGGGCGCAGGGCCTCGATGCAGCCGGGAGCGCACTCGCACACGCCATACTCGACCAGTATCTGCCGTTCATGAGCCTGCTGTTCGCCCTCTACACGATCGGCGGCGGCATTCTGGTCACGGGTGGCCCGTGGGGGCGGCCGGCAGGCAACACCCTCCTGTTGACGATCGGCACGGTGCTTGCGGGCTTTCTCGGCACGACTGCAGTGGCGATGGTGCTGATCCACCCGCTGCTAAGGGCCAACGGGTACCGGCGCCGGCAAGCGCACCTGGTGATCTATTTCATTCTGCTGGTGGCCAACGCGGGCGGCGCCTTGAGCCCGATCGGCGACCCGCCACTCTACGTTGGTTTCCTTCTGGGGGTGCCGTTTTTCTGGCCGCTCCGGTGGCTTGCCGTGCCGTTGCTCCTGCTTGCAGTGCCGACGCTCGCCTCATTCTATCTCCTCGACCGGCATCTTGCCGCCGCCGAACCGGCACCGCCGCGGCCAGAGGTGCTTCGCTTCCGCGGGGGGGTGAACCTCGGGCTGATTTGTCTCGTGGCCGTCTCTGCGGCGGCGCTCGGTGCCTGGAATCCGGGCGTGTTGACGCTCGCAGGCCACCGCATGGAACTGGACCGCCTGGCGGTGATTGTTCTCTGCCTGGCCGTAAGCGCGATCTCGATTGCGATCACGCCCAAAGCCGTGCGCCGTGCCAATATGTTTTCCTGGGGCCCGATCCGGGAAGTTGCGGAAGTCTTCGTTGCGATCTTCATCACGATCGGGCCGGTGCTGACGATGCTCAGCGCCGGCGCGGCGGGCCCGCTCGCCGGCCTGCTTGGGCTGGTAACCAACGGTACCGGGGAACCGGTGCCGGCTGCGTTTTTCTGGCTGACCGGCCTGCTCTCCTCGTTGCTCGACAATGCGCCGACGTACATTGTGTTCTTCGGGTTGGCGGGCGGGGATGCGCAGAGGCTCAGCGGGCCGCTGGCAGAGGTGCTGATCGCAATTTCGACTGGCGCGGTATTCTTCGGCGGTCTCACCTATATCGGCAATGCGCCGAACCTGATGGTGCGTGCGGTCGCGGCACATCGCGGGGTGCGCATGCCGGGATTTTTCGGCTATTCGGCGCTCGCAGCGCTGGTGCTCGCAGGACCGCTCCTCATCGTGACGTGGGTGGTGTTCTGATCTTCAGGAGACAGACGATGCCCTATCTGGTTGGTGCCGATCTGCCGGACAGTCCGGCAGGAGTTCGATTCCGCGCGCTCGTCGCAGGGAGCGCGATCCTCGGGATCCCGGGGGCACATAATGGATTGGCTGCGCTGCAGGCGCGGGTCGCCGGGTTTCGAGCTCTCTACCTGTCGGGCGCAGCAATGAGCGCGTCGATGGGCCTGCCGGACCTTGGGGTCATCACCATAGAGGACGTCTCATTCTTCATCCGCCAGGTCGCGCGGGCCGCGCAGTTGCCGGTGCTGGTCGACGGCGACACCGGATATGGCGAGGCGCTGAACGTCATGCACATGGTGCGGAGCTTCGAGGATGCCGGTGCTGCCGCGGTCCATATCGAGGACCAAGTCCTGCCAAAAAAATGTGGGCACCTCAACGACAAGAAGCTGGTGCCGCCTGAGGAGATGGCCGCCAAGGTCAGAGCCGCGGTCAAGGCGAGGACGCATCTCTTCATCATCGCGCGCACCGATGCGGCGGCGAGCGAGGGTATCGAGGGCGCGCTGGGCCGCGCCCGCCGCTACGTCGCCGCCGGAGCGGACGCGATCTTCCCCGAGGCGTTGACCTCGAAGACGATGTTCCGCGCCTTCGCCGAAGGGCTGCCGGACGTGCCGCTGCTCGCCAACATGACGGAGTTCGGACGCACCCCGTTCATCACCGCCGAGGAGTTTCAGGAACTCGGCTACCGGATGGTGATCTGGCCGGTGAGCAGCCTCCGGGTCGCCGCGCGGGCGCAGGAAGAGCTTTACCGCGTGCTGCAGCACGATGGCACGACCAGCGCAATGCTGGAACGAATGCAAACCCGCAATCAGCTTTATGCGACCATTGGTTATCAGCAATACGAAGAACTCGACGCCTCGATCGGGGAAACAATCGTTCCCGAGGGCATGCCACAATGCTGAAGATCGCGCCCCTTACCAGGCGCCACGCTCAGGCACATTCTCAGGAATGTGGCCCGATGATCGGTCGGCGCTTGCTGCTCGCCACGGCGGCCCTCAGTCTCGGAGGCATCGGTCAGGCTTCCGATGCACAGACAACCGCTGAGCCGACTGGCCCGCAGCCGCAACTTCCGACCGAGGAACTGGTGATTGTCGGCGCCGGCGGGACGCGACACGTGTTCCATGTCGAGGTCGCCCGCATGCCGGAGCAGCAGATGACCGGACTGATGTTCCGCAAAAGCGTTGCTCCGGACGGCGGCATGCTGTTCCCATGGGGGCGGCCGATCGAATCCAAGATGTGGATGAAGAATACGCTGGTGCCGCTCGACATGGTATTCATCAGGGCGGATGGCACGATCGGCCGGATCGCCGAGGACACGGTGCCCGGGAGTCTGGCGATCGTCGCCAGCGACGGCCGGGTGGTCGCGACCCTCGAGCTCAAGGGCGGGATCACCAGCAAACTCGGGATCCTGGTCGGTGACCATGTGCAGTCAGCGGCGCTTGGCACGGCGAAGTCGCCTTGATGCCGCCTGCCCGAGGCCATAGGTTGCGTGTCGTCGGGGCGTGGCGCAGCCTGGTTAGCGCGCGTGTTTTGGGTACACGAGGCCGCCGGTTCGAATCCGGCCGCCCCGATGTTGGCGGCGCGATCGAAAGCGGCGCCGGAAGGAGACGGGCTTGGCAGGTCTGGCACGCATTTTTCGCCCGCCGAAGACGGCGATGCAGTCGGGTTGGGCCGGCACGCGCGAATGGGTCCTGGTCTATCAGCCGGACGAGCCGCAGCGGGCCGAC
>JBOHMK010000161.1:0-4764 GCA_050730115.1 Acetobacteraceae bacterium | reverse complement strand
CTCTGGATCGCCACGGCGCTCAGCGCCTCGCGATGACGGCTGAGTGACGGGCTGTTTCTTTTTAGCCGTTTGCTGATATACGGTTGAAGTTCGGGGGTCTGGGGCCTCAGGCCCCCGAGGTCCCATTGGGCAGGTCAAGGGCGGAGCCCTTGTCTTTGCTCCCAATGGGGCAACAAACGTAAACACGGCAAGCGCGACCGCCTGCCTCACCGGGCGCGCCACACCAGGGTCGCCGACACCGCGTAATTCCAAACCACGCCGATCGCCGCCCCGGCCGCGCCCGCCAGCGACCAGCCGGCATGCCGCTGATACAGCATCCCCGCGATCCCGACATTGGCGATCGCGCCGACGCTGCAGACCAGAACGAACAGCAGCCGCCCCTGCCAGACGCGTCCGCCGGCCAATCGCTGATCGCGGTAGGTGATGCGATTATTGAGCTCGAAATTGGCGAGCATGGCCACCAGTGTCGCCGCGCCTTGCGCCCATTCGAAATCAATTCCGGCGAATTTCGTGAGCAGGCCGAGAACCACGAGATTGACCAGGATGCCGATCGCACCGACCGCGGCGAAGGCAAGGAAGCGCAGCGGCAGGAGACCCCTGAACAGCCGCTCGATCAGCACCGCAGCGAACTGGATCGAGACCAGGAGATCGAGCTTGCTCTCGCCGGCCAGGCGTGGGCGGAAGACGAACGGCACCTCGGCGATGCGCAGGTTCCTGTCGGCGGTGAGCAGCAGTTCGAACAGGATCTTGAATCCGGCACCCGTCAGATGCGGCGCCAGGCGATCGAACAACGATCGCGGCAGCATGAAGAAGCCGCTGAGCGGATCCTCGATCCGGGCATGCAGGAACGCCTGCGCGGCGCGGATGCCAAGCCCGGAGAGCCGATGCCGCCACGCCGAGCCGAGGCCCGCGGCATCACCACCCTCGGCATGCCGGCTTCCGACGACGAGATCGGCGCGGCCTGAGCGCAGCAGGGAAAGCATCTCGGAGAGCCGGGTCTCGTCGTGTTGCAGATCGCCGTCCATCACTGCGATGTAGGCGGCAGAGGAGGAAAGCGCGCCTTCGATCACCGCCGAGGAAAGGCCGCGCCGGCCGATCCGCCGGATGCAGCGCACGCGCTGATCGCCCGCACCGATCGCGAGCGCCGCGGCTGCAGTGCCGTCGGGGCTCGCGTCGTCAACGAAAATAACTTCCCAGCGCTCACCGGCGAGCGCCGCCTCGAGACGCTCCACCATCGGACAGATGTTGGCGCGCTCGTTGTAGCAGGGGATGATGACCGCGATTTCGGGTGCCGGAACGGCGGCCGATCGTTCTGCCGGCGGCAGCGGCGTTCGGCCTCTGCCCGGGCGGTCGGTCTCAGCGATGGTCTCGTCGTGCATGCCGCGCCAGACCCGGACCGGCGGCTCAGATCGGCACGCCGGAGAGATCGCGACTGGTCCGGATGGTCTGCAAGGTCTTGACCTGACTCACCTGCGGCGCCCCGGTCAGCCGCTCGGTGAGCAGATTCTCGTGTGCCGCGTCCCTTGCTACCAGTCTCAGCACGAAATCTCCGCCGCCCCGGATCATGTGGCATTCCCGAACCTCGGGCCAGCCATTGACCATGCGTTCGAAGGCGGAGAGCACGCTTTCCTTCTGGCTGTCCAGACCGACGATCGCGAAGAAGGTGATCGACCAGCCGAGCTGATGCCGGTCA
The DNA here is from genome assembly GCA_050730115.1 of Acetobacteraceae bacterium. Classification (GTDB taxonomy): domain Bacteria; phylum Pseudomonadota; class Alphaproteobacteria; order Acetobacterales; family Acetobacteraceae; genus JAKAWQ01. Next base: position 3,071 of record JBOHMK010000161.1, on the reverse strand, counting down.
AGCTCGGCATGGTAGCCCTTGATCATGCCCGCCTCCTCGAGCCGCCGGACGCGCCGCAGGCAGGCCGGCGCCGAGATGCCGGCGCGGCTGGCGAGCGCGACGTTGGTGATCCGGCCGTCGGCTTGCAGCTCGGCCAGAATCCGCCGGTCGATCGCGTCGGGTCGCGGCAGGTCCTCTGAGGGGCTTTTCATTGGGAAATTCTTGACCAGACGGGTTGAAATATTATTGCACCATTGGCCGGCCGCAAGCGAGCATCGTGAAACTCTTTATGGCGCTCCGCTGCGCCATCCCCGGCCCCCGACCCTCGCCCCGCGGCCCGCCCCAGGGGGCCATCGCCGGGCTCATCGCCGGGCGGTCTTTGCTTGCGTGTTGCACCGCAATACCAATATTCTCTGTCGCTGTATCAACGGGAAGGGCCGCATGGCCGAGTCGCAACTGAGCCCTGTCCTCGTCATCGGCGCAGGGCCAGCGGGGTTGACGGCCGCGATCTATGCGGCCCGCGCGGCGCTCGCCCCGGTGCTGGTGGCCGGGCTCAACCCTGGCGGCCAGCTCGCCATCACCACCGACGTCGAGAATTTTCCCGGCTTCGCGGATGTGATCCAGGGTCCGTGGTTGATGGACCAGATGATGGCCCAGGCCCGGAAGGTCGGCACGCGGATCATCGAGGACCTGATCCAGGCGGCGGATTTCTCGCGCCACCCGTTCGTCTGCCGGGGAGATTCCGGGGCCAGCTTTACCGCCGAAACGGTGATCATCGCCTCCGGTGCCGAGGCGCGCTGGCTCGGCCTCGCTTCCGAGCAGCGGCTGCGCGGCGCCGGCGTCTCGGCGTGCGCGACCTGCGACGGATTCTTTTTCCGGGGCAAGCGGGTGGCCGTCATCGGCGGCGGCAACACTGCGGTCGAGGAGGCGCTGTTTCTCACCCATCACGCCTCCGACGTGATCCTCATTCATCGCCGCGACGCACTGCGCGCCGAAAAGATTCTTCAGCGGCGCCTGTTCGCAAACCCGAAAATCCGGGTGATCTGGAACCGCCGGGTCGAGGAGATCCTCGGCGGCGGGTCGCCGGAGATGGTAGCGGGCCTCCGCCTGACCGACGTGCAAAGCGGCGAGCGGAGCGAGCTCGGGGTCGATGGTGTCTTCATCGCCATCGGTCACGAGCCCAACACCAAGGTCTTCGCCGGCCAGGTGGCGATGGACCCGGAGGGCTACATCCTGACCGCCCCCGGTTCGACTTCGACTTCGGTCGCCGGCGTCTTCGCGGCCGGGGACGTTCAGGATCGCGTCTTCCGCCAAGCCGTCACCGCCGCCGGAACCGGCTGCATGGCGGCTCTGGAGGCCGAGAAATGGCTGGCCGCGTCCGAGGTGCGCACGGCACTCGCGGCCGAATAGAGAGCGCGGGCAGCCGCCGGCGTGCTGGCCGCCGATGGCTGCGACGTTCTCCCGCCGGCAGGGATCGATCGCGGCGCCCGAGGGAGTGGGGTGCACGGGGATGGCAGAAACCATGGACTGGGACAAGCTGCGCGTCTTTCACGCCGTGGCGGAGGCGGGCAGCTTCACGCATGCCGGGGAGACCCTCAATCTGAGCCAGTCGGCGGTCTCGCGGCAGATCTCGGCGCTGGAGGAGGCGCTGCAGGTACCGCTGTTCCACCGGCACGCGCGCGGCCTGATCCTGACCGAGCAGGGCGAGGCATTGAACCGCACGGTCCGCGAGGTCTTCGCCAAGCTCGCGATGACCGAGGCGCTGCTCACCGAGAGCAAGGAGAAGCCGGTCGGGCGTCTCAAGGTGACCACCACCCTGGGCTTCGGTTCGACCTGGCTCGCGCCCCGGCTGCACCGGTTCGTCGACCTCTATCCGGACGTCACGATGACGCTGCTGCTCGACGATCTCGACCTCGATCTCGCCATGCGGGAGGCCGATGTCGCGATCCGGATGCATCCGCCGCGCCAGCCGGAACTGGTGCAGCGGCACCTGATGGACATGGACTGGCAGATCTGTGCCTCGCCCGCCTACCTCAAACGGCACGGTGTGCCGCAACGGGCGGAGGAGCTGGACGAGCATCGGCTGGTGCTGTTCGGGGACTATCACCCGCCGGTCTCGGACGTGAACTGGCTGGCGGCCGCCGGCCGGCGCGCCGGCTCGCCGCGACGGGCAGCTCTGGAAGTGAATTCGCTGCAAGGGATGACTCACGCCATGCTCTCCGGCCTCGGGATCGGGGCGCTGCCGGACTACCGGGCTGCCGACACCAGCGGGCTTGTGCGGGTGCTGCCGGACCTCAAGGCCCCCAAGGTCGGCGTCTATTTCGTCTATCCGGACGAGCTCCGCAATTCCAAGCGGGTCACCGTGTTCCGTGACTTCCTGCTCGGCGAGATCGCCGGCCAGCGCTGACTCCGCGCCAAATCGCTATGGCTTCGCGCAGGCGGCGACCCGGGCGCGGCAGTCCGCCATCAGGTCGCTGAGCGTCTTTTCCCAGGGAATTTCCGGGCGCCAGCCAAGCAGGCGCCGGGCCAGCGCGGCATCGCCCACGCTTCTCGGCAAGTCAACCGGGCGGAGACGCGCCTCATCGGTCCTGACGGTGATCGGGACCCGGGCGAAGGCGAGCAGTTCGTTGAGCACGGCACCGATGCGCCGGGCAATGCCGGAGGCGAGGTTGATGGCGATGCCGTTCTCGAGCGCGTCGGCCCTTTTCAGCGCCGCGGCGTAGCCCGCGCAAACGTCGCGCACGTCGAGAAAGTCGCGTTCGGCGGCCAGCGAGCCGGCCGCGAGTTCGGGCGGCTGGAGGCCCGCCTCGATGCGCGCGATCTGGGCCGCGAAGGTGCTGATCGCGAACGTCTCCGACTGGCCGGGCCCGATGTGATTGAACGGGCGGACGCGGATCAGGCGGAGGCCGTCGCTGGTCATTGCGGAAAGCGCCATCTCGGCCGCCGCCTTGGTGGCGCCATAGGTGTCGAGCGGAGCGAGTGGGGCCGACTCGGAGAGCGGCAGACCGGGGCGGAAGGAGCGGCCATAGACGGCGGCCGAGGAGGCGAACAGAAAAAAGGCGTCCGGTGCAGCCTCGAGGACGGCGCGCGCC
>JBOHMK010000160.1:0-4823 GCA_050730115.1 Acetobacteraceae bacterium | reverse complement strand
GGGCAGAGGCGCTGCCGGCGATGCCGGTCGATCCGCCCACGCTCGCCATGACGTTCCGGATCAATGACGGCCCGCTGGCTGGACGAGAGGGCAGCAAGGTCACTTCGCGCCAGATCCGGGAGCGGCTCAAACGCGAGGCAGAGGGCAACATTGCGATCCACGTCCACGATTCCGATGAGACAGAGGCGTTCGAGGTCGCCGGGCGGGGAGAGCTGCAACTCGGGGTCCTGATCGAGACCATGCGCCGCGAGGGCTTCGAGCTGACGATCGGCCGCCCGCGCGTGCTGACGCGGCAGAATCGAGAGAGCGGGGAGCAAGAGGAGCCGATCGAAGAGGTGCTGGTCGATGTGGACGAGCCCTATGTGGGGATGGTCGTGGAGAAGCTATCGCGGCGGAAGGGCGAGCTTGGCGAAATGCGCCCGCTGCCGGGCGGGCGCGTGCGGCTGGTATTCCGGATTCCGAGCCGTGGGCTGATCGGCTATCACGGCACGTTCCTGACCGACACGCGCGGCACCGGAGTGATGAACCGGAGCTTTGCCGGCTATGGGCCCGCAAAGGGCTCGATTCCGGGGCGGGTCAACGGCACCCTGATTGCAACCGCCGAAGGAACAGCGGTGCAATACGCGCTGTTTTCCTTGCAGGACCGAGGCAGCCTGTTCATCGGGCCGGGCGAGCACGTCTATCCCGGCATGATCATTGGCGAGCACAGCCGGGAGAACGATCTCGAAGTCAATCCGTTGCGGGAGAAGAAGCTCACCAATATCCGGGCTGCGGGCAAGGACGAAGCGCTCCTGCTGACCCCGCCGCGACGCCTCTCGCTCGAGCAGGCGATCGCCTATATCGCCGAGGACGAGCTGGTCGAAGTGACGCCTGGTGCGGTTCGCCTGCGCAAGCGCGAGCTTGATCCGCTTGCCCGGAAGCGGGCCGGGCGGGCGGCATGATCCCCCCTGCCCCACCCGTCGGCTGGCCGAAAAAAGCGCGGCAGTAGCAAAAAACTTCGGTTTCGGGCACGATCGGGTGCCGCGAATCGATACGGCATCGCCGATTTTCATGATAGCGTCACCGCGCCATCGATCAGGGAGAGACCCATGCCCAAAGCCGCCCCGCCAGCTCCAGTTGCCGCCAAGAAGGCGGGCAAATCCGCTGCTCCGATCACCGTGACCATGAAACAGATGGCCGCCGAGTTGGCGGAGAAGCACGATCTTGCCAAGAAGGACGCCGAGGCGATCCTCGCGGACCTGGTCACGGTCACGACCCGCCATCTCAAGAAGGGTGCGCGTCTGCGTCTTTCTGGCCTCGGGATTCTGCAGGTCCGGCATCGTGCGGCGCGGATGGGGCGGAACCCGGCGACCGGGGAGCCGATCAAGATCAAAGCCAGCAAGAAGATCGCGTTTCGCGCTTCAAAAGAGCTGAAGGAAGCGATCTAGCTGGCGATCGGCGGAGGCGTCGACCGCCGGCTCAGACAACCAAGCGAGCCGGACCGGGCTGCAGAGGGAGCCTGAGACGGGTCCTGGGTCGTGCCGGCGAAGTTCGGCGCCGATGTGGCCGCCGCCGGCCGATGTACCGGATCTTCCCGACAGGTGGAGATCGGACGCCGTGCTCTCGGCGCGCGTCGCCAAGCCGGCCGGGCTCGCGGTTGTGCTGCCGCGGCCGATGGCGGGCATGCGGTAGCCGGTCGATTTCCGACGCCTCCCGGCGATCATTGGGGCGCTCGGCTTCGAGCAGCGACGCTGGACCGCCCGGCCAGTGTCGGCGGAGGAGTCGCGGCGACCTCAGCGACGCGGGTACTTGGCTTCCCCTACCACCACCGCTTCGCGATACGAAGTTTGCTCCCGCCGCAGAAAATCGGGGTTGGTCCGACGCGCGTGAACCGCACCAACCGTCAGCAACTGTAAGGCGAAGGCGCCTCCGAGCAGCGAGGTCGCGGCGTCGGAGGGTGCTGCCTCCGGGATCACGAGTTTGCCTGCACTTACGTCCTCATTCCGAATCGAGCGCTGCAAATTGGAGCTGACGATCGCCGCCGTCCGTAGCCCGATCCGGCGCGCCGACGCCAACAGCTCGTGCGCTCCCTGGACGGCGCTTTCGGCGCCTGGACCCCCGGTCACGATCGCGACCAGTGCGCTGTTTGCGTCATGTGCGACGAGATGACCATGCAGCGAGTCCTCGAGACCCAGCATGGTGGTCGGAACCCAAGCGCCTTCGGCGAGCTTGAGTGCCAATTCGCGGGCGGTTGGATCGTCGATCAGACTTCCCACGGCGATCAGACGCTGCGCCCTGGCCAGCTCACCGCCGATTTCGACCGCAAGAGGACGGAGCGCCAGCAGCGCGTGCAAGTACCCGGCGAGGCCGGCCACCGGAAATTCCTTGCCTCGCCAGAGGGAGGCGAGATAGCACGCGGCGAGCATTGGCGAGGTGTACCCGACCGTGTGACAGTACGACTTGTCCCGCAGGGGCGTTGCCAAGGTCACCTCGGCAAGATCGCTCACGGGCGTATTGCGGGTTGCGGTGATCAAGGCCGTCCTGGCACCGGCGTCGCGTGCGGCGGAGAGCGCTCGCACTGTCGATTTAGAGAGACCGCCATGGGAAATCGCGAGGCATAGGCCTCCCCGGCGCGGAGCGAGTGCCTGGTCGGCGGACAGGCGCGCCTCCACCGGACCGGCGGCGACGGGCGAGCCTACGATGGCCGCATTGAGGATCAGCACCACGGCCCGGGCGCTATGCCCCGACGTCCCGACCCCCGTAATCACGATCGGATCGCCGGCCGCAACGGCCGCCCGCAGCATCTCGACAAGTTGCGGCGCGGCGCCGCCGAGCGAGCTCTGCAGCCCCTCCGGCAGCTCCGCCTGCGCTTCGATCATGTCTTCCATGACCCAGGGAGCTTTGGTGCGGCGCTCGGGGTAGATGGCCGGGTCGTACCAGTCGGAAGTTCCGGTTGCGCTCATTGCCTCGATGAGAAGTGCGTTGGGTGGTCGGCATTACATGCGGGCGGGACGTGGTGCAAGGTAGGACGGAGGCGATCGGGTGTGCTGGCGGCCGTGGTGAGCGCGGCGGGATCAATCAACAAGGAGGATAACGATGGGCGAAGCGCGTGCAACGGACTTCGAAGAGCATCTGTCGCCGCTGGCATTCGCGCCCACGCTCGATCGCCTCGCCGCTGCCATCGCCGCCGCCGGCGTGGCCGTCTTCGCCCGCGTCGATCACCAAGCCGGCGCGCGCGCGGCGGGACTGCAAATGCGGCCTTCCACGGTCCTGATCTACGGTCATCCCACAGGCGGCACGCCGGTGATGCAAGCCGTCCCGGAAGCGGCACTCGACCTGCCACTCCGCGTCCTGGTGCGAGAGCGCGAGGACGGCGAGGTTGTGATTGCGTTCCATCCGGTGGCCGCGATGCTGCAGCGGGTCGGCGTGCCCGTTGAGATCGCCTCCCGGCTCGAGCCTCTGCAGCGGCTGCTGGTTGCGGCGCTGGCGCCATGAGACTGCGGCCGATTCCCTGAGCCGGGATGCAGCACGGCGATGGGCCTGCTGGCGTTACTCGGCGGCCATGCGAGGCGGATCGGCCATTTCGGTGGTGGCGGCGAGATCGACGGAGAGGAGGCGGGAAATTCCGCGTTCCTGCATCGTCACGCCGTAGAGGCGATCCATTCGTGCCATTGTCAGCGGATGGTGGGTCGCGATCAGCATCCTCGTTCCGCATTCGCGAACAATCTCTTCGATCAGGGCGCAGAAGCGTCCGACATTCACGTCGTCGAGTGGGGCGTCCACCTCGTCGAGCACGGCGATCGGCGCGGGATTGCAGCGAAAGACCGCGAACACCAGCGAGAGGGCGATCAGCGCCTGCTCGCCGCCCGAGAGCAGGGAGAGTTGCGCGAGCTTCTTGCCGGGCGGCTGGGCGTAGATTTCGAGGCCGGCGGCAAGCGGATCGTCGGCGCCAACGAGTGCCAGATGCGCACGGCCGCCGCCGAACATGCGCTGAAAAAGAGCCTGGAAATGCCGATCGACCCCGGTGAAGGTCGCCGTCAGGCGGCTGCGTCCTTCGCGGTTGAGATGGCCGATCGAGCCGCGCAGCTTGGCGATCGCGCTGGTCAGCTCCTCGCCCTCACGGACGATCGTGGCGATGCGGCTTTCAATTTCCTGGGCCTCGAGGTCGGCGCGCAGGTTGACCGGCCCCATGGCCTCGCGCTCGCGCATCAGCCGTTCGAGGCGCTGGCGGGCGGCATGTTCGGCGTTCGCGTCGGGTATCACTTCGGGCAGCCGGGCGTCGGCGCCGAGACGCTCGCGGATTCGCTCATGGAAGGCGGCCACTGCGGCCTCCCGTTCCCGGACGGACGCCTCTCCGAGGAGCATATTCTCGCGGGCCTCGGCTGAGGCACGCTCGGCGGCGCGGAGTTTCCTGGCTGCGACCTCCGCATTCTCCTCTGCCGCGGCGAGCCGGGAGGCCCGCTCGCGATGCGCGAGCTCCGCATCCTCGAGCAGGGTGATGGCCTGAGCGGCGTGGTTCGCAAGCTCGGCCGGCCGGGCCGCCAGGGCGGCGTGAATGGCGGCCAAGGATTGGCGGCGGCCGGCAAGCTCCCGGGCCTGCCGGGCAGCAGCGGTGCTGCGTTCGGCCCAATCGCCGCGTTCGCCCGCGATCGCCGATTGCCGGGCCAGGAGGGTCGCGGAACGTTCGGCCAAAGCCGCCTCTTCGGAGCGCGCCGCCGCTTCCTCGGCGCGCGCCCGGGCGAGCTCTCTGCGCGCCGCTTCGAGTTCGGCGCGCGCTTGCTGCGGATCGGAGAGCACGGCGGAGTCGGCCTCCAGCCTGTGCAGTGCCTCTCCGAGCTCGGTCC
>JBOHMK010000159.1:0-2514 GCA_050730115.1 Acetobacteraceae bacterium | reverse complement strand
GTCCGACGCGCGAGCCCGCTTGGCGGCCGACAAGCGTAAGAGTCGGACCATTAGGTGCTCTGGCCGAGCGCGCGGCGCTCGAGCACCTTGAGACGCTTCGCACCGCCGGCGATCGCGGGATCGATCGCAAGCACCTTCTGCCACGCGGCGAGCGCGCCGGCCCAGTCACCGCGCGCCTCGGCAATATAGGAAAGGGTCTCGAACGCGGTGAAATGCTGCGGATCGAGGGTGAGCGCATGGGCGATGTCGGCCACCGCCGCCGCGCCGTCACCCGCATGGAACTGCGCCAGCGCGCGTTCGCTCCACGCCTCGGCCAGCGTAGGCTGCAGTGTCGTTGCCGCATCGAAATCCTGCGCCGCCTCCGTAGGCGCGTGCGCCGCGAGGGCGCGCATCCCGCTTTCGAGCAGAAGTCTGACCGCCGGAGTCGCCGCATCGAGCCAGGCGGTGACGATCTTCTGCTCGAGCTGAGAAGCCGCCGCTGCATCCGGCGCTGCCTTCAGTTGTGCGAACATTTCGGAAAGCCCGGCATCCTGCGCCTGGGCGTAGGCGGGAAGTGCGAGCACCAGCAGGAGAGCGAGCGCCCGCAGGGCCATGCAAACCGCGTCAGGCGGCCTCTTCCAGACGGCGGCGAAGCGCGAGAACAACATCCTGGAACATCGCCTCGTTCAGGCGGCCCGTACTCGTGTTGTAGCGGGACACATGATAGCTGTCGGCGAGCAAGAGACCATCGGGAAGTTCGTGGATCGCCCCATGCCGAAAGCGCATCCGCGCGAGCGGCATGCCGGCGGCCCGCAGCACCGCGGTGTGCGCAACCACCCCGAGAGCAAGCACCGCCCGAAGCTTTGCCATCTCCTGCAGTTCGGAGAGCAGGAAGCGATTGCAGGTCTTGACCTCTTCCGGCGCCGGCAGGTTGGCCGGCGGCGCGCACCGGACCGCGTTGGTGATGCGGCAGCCGACAAGTGAGAGACCGTCGTCCGGGGTCTCGGCATAGGTGCCGCTCGCGAGGCCGAACCGAAGCAGCGTGCCATAGAGCAGCTTGCCGGCATAATCGCCGGTGAAAGGGCGGCCGGTGCGATTGGCGCCGTTCAGCCCCGGCGCGAGCCCGACGATCAGGATCTCCGACTCGATCGAGCCAAACGACCGCACCGGCGCATTGTGCCACTCAGGATGGGCGGCCCGGTTCTGCATGCGGTAGCCGACCAGCCGCGGACAGAGCGGACAGTCCCGTCCCGGTTCCTCGAACACCGGCATCAGGCGTTTTCTGGCGCCTCTGCGTAGGGTTCGGCCGGCGTCGGCCGCGCCGGCCGGGCGCGCGGCTCCATCTGCCGCCGGGTGAATTCGGAAGCGATGTCGGCAAGATCAAGGAACTGATCGGCCTGGCGACGCAGCTCATCGGCCACCATCGGTGGGCTCGTTCGGATCGTGGAGATGACGGAAACGCGCACGCCGCGTCGCTGCACCGCGTCGACCAAGCGGCGAAAATCGGCATCGCCGCTGAACAGAATGGCATGGTCGATGTGCGCCGCAAGGTCCAGCATGTCGACCGCCAGCTCAATGTCCATGTTGCCCTTCACCCGCCGCCGCCCGGTGGCGTCAGTGAATTCCTTCGCCGGCTTGGTCACGAGCGTGTAGCCGTTATACGCAAGCCAGTCGGTCAACGGCTTCAGCGGAGAATATTCTTCCGTCTCCAGCAAAGCGGAATAGTAATACGCGCGTAGCACGTGCACCTTCGTCCGAAAGAATTCGAGGAGATTGCGATAATCGACATCGAAGCCGAGATTGCGTGACGCAGAGTAGAGATTTGCCCCATCAATGAAGAGGACCGCGCGTTCACTTTGAAGGAAATGCATGCTGCAACCTCATCGTCGGTTTCTATAGGCTGTGCTTCAGGACGTCGGCCCACATCCGGGCCAATCACGCGCGGCGGAACCCGCACGAAATCGCCGCACTCGGGTAACGATGGCGGATAATCATGTCAAGGATTTGTGCACTGCCTGAGCCGGCGACCATCTTGATCGCCATCGGGGCGAATTTGCCCTCGCGGGGCGGCAGCGCGCCGCTCGCAACCTGTCAGGCAACGGCCGCGGCGCTCGATACGCTCTTGGGAATGCGGCTGATCGCCCTCTCGCGCTGGTGGCTGAGCGCCCCGATGCCGCCATCCGACCAGCCCGATTACGTCAATGGCATTGCCCGGCTGGCGGGCAACGTGGCTCCGGACGCACTGCTGGCGGCGCTGCAGGGGCTGGAGCAGGAAGCCGGGCGGGTCGCGGGGAAAAGAAGAAACGCGGCTCGCGCCCTCGACCTCGACATCATCGCGATCGGCAACCTGGTCAGGCGCACCGAAGCTCCCATTTTGCCCCATCCGAGGGCCCATCTCAGGGCCTTCGTCCTCGCGCCGTTGGCTGAGGTGGCGCCGGGCTGGCGGCACCCGGCGCTCGGGCGGACTGTCGACGAACTGCTCGCCGGTCTGCCGCCCCAGCGCCTTCGCCCGATCTAGTGTCCTGCCCCCGTCGT
>JBOHMK010000158.1:0-4560 GCA_050730115.1 Acetobacteraceae bacterium | reverse complement strand
GTCGCGAAGTCCGGATATACGAACTTGATCGAGAGCACCACGGCGACCGCGGTCGCGAACACCAGCCACAAGGTCGCGGTGACCGTGTAGGCGCTCAGGATAGAGGCCATCTCCGGATCGTCTTCGTCGCGCCCGAGAGCCGCAGGAAACGTTGCGTCCGTGTCGGCTGCCATGTGCACGCCCCCGCTCCTGCCCGGCGCCGGAATGACCGCAAAGCAAGCACTTGCTTCGCCGCAATCACGGCCGGGCAGTGCGCCGCAAACCAGTACAATTTGTGCAACTTTAACCTGGGCTGCCGTCACCTGCAAGCCGTTGCGCATTCTGTACCGGCTCGGTCTGGCAATATTTCCAGCGATGTTCATCCTGGTTGGAGGCGATGGCGGCGGCCGCGAACCAGACGCCGCGTGCCCCGTCGAGAACGTCGGGGAACAATCGGTGGCCCGGTGCGGTTTTCCCGGAGCGTCTGGCGGCGATCGCGAGCGCCGCTTCCGAATAGAGGTTTGCGAACGCTTCCAGGAGGCCTTCCGGATGCCCGGTCCGGCCCAGCCGGACAGCATTTTTCGCGTCGGCCGAAAGATAGGCGGCGCCCGCTTGCCGCGTCTGCCGCGGACCATCCGATGGCATCACGGTGAGCTCGGCATGTTGCGCATGCCGCCATTCCAGGCTCGCGCGCTCGCCGATCACCCTGAGCAGGATCGCGTTGGTCTGACCGGTTGCCGCCTGCGAAAGGCCGATCCGCCCGCGCGCGCCCGATCGGAACCGGACCGCGAGCTCGGCATGGTCGTGCACAAGGCGCCCCGGAACGAGTGTCGTAAGCTCGGCGCGCACTTCAAAGGGCGGTTCATCGAGCACGAAGCTCAGCAGATGATGCGCATGCGTGCCGAGATCGCCGAGCACGAGCGAGGGGCCGCTGATCTCCGGATCGAGCCGCCAGCGCCGCACGCCGTCCGCCGTTTCCTCGAGCCGCCTGGCGAGCCCTCCGCTCAGGTAGCTCACCTCGACGGCGCGCACGGCGCCGAGCGAACCCGCGCCGATCAGCGCCCGCGCCTCGCGGATCATCGGATAGGCGGCATAGGGATGGGTGACGCACAGGATGGTTCCCGCGCGCTGCACCCGGTCGAGAAGATCGTTTGCTTCCGGAACCGTGTTGACGAGCGGTTTTTCGATGATGACGTCGAGTCCCCGCTCGATCGCCGCCGCCGCCAGCCGGTGATGGCTCGCATTCGGCGTCATGATCGAAACCGCCTCGATGCCGTCCGCCCGCGCGGCCTCCCGCTCCAGCATCTCTTCGCTCGTTCCGTAGGCGCGCCCGGCCGCGAGCCCGATCGTGAGGCCGGCCTGCCGGGCGCGCTCCGGAGCGGCCGAGAGCACGCCAGCGGCAATCGCGAATCGCCCGTCGAGCACGGCGGCGCGGCGGTGCATCGGCCCGATCATCGCCCCCGGCCCGCCACCGATGACGCCGAGCCGGAGCGGCCGGCCGAGGGCCGCGATCACCGGATCATCCGCTGGCGATGCCGTCCCGTTCACGCTTCCCGCCCCACGCTCCCGCTTCCTGATCCCGGCCATGATGCAATCCTGGGGCGCGATCTTGGCAAGCCGGCGGCCGGCGTGCCAGTCTCGGGCGGGATACTCTCGGGCGAGGACATTCGCGGAGGCGACATGGCAACCCTGAGCCTCCGCCAGCTCCGCAAGTCGTATGGCCCGCTCGAGGTCGTGCACGGCATCGATCTCGAAGTCGCGGATGGCGAGTTCGTGGTCCTGGTCGGGCCGTCCGGCTGCGGCAAGAGCACCATCCTGCGCATGATCGCCGGTCTCGAAGAGGTGAGCGACGGCGAGATCCGGATCGCCGATGCCGTCGTCAACCAGCGCGAGCCGAAGGACCGCGACATCGCCATGGTGTTCCAGGACTACGCGCTCTATCCGCATCTGACCGTGTTCCGGAACATCGCGATCGCGCTTGAATATCGCGGCGTCGCCAAGCCCGAGATCCAGAGGCGGGTCACGGCCACGGCCAAGGTGCTCGAGATCAGCGAACTGCTCGAGCGCCTGCCTCGCCAGCTCTCCGGCGGCCAGCGCCAGCGCGTCGCCATGGGCCGCGCCATCGTGCGGGATCCCAAGGTGTTCCTGTTCGATGAACCGCTCTCCAATCTCGACGCCAAGCTCCGCGTGCAGATGCGCAGCGAAATCCGCCGCCTGCGTGCACGCGTACCGGCCACCGCCATCTACGTGACCCACGACCAGGTGGAGGCGATGACGCTGGCCGACCGAATCGTTATCCTCAACCAGGGTCGGGTCGAGCAGATCGGCGCCCCGGACGAGGTGTACGAGCGCCCGATCACCACCTTCGTCGCCGGATTCCTCGGCGCCCCGCCCATGAATCTCCTGCCCGCGCGTCTCGAGACCCGCTCGGGTGCAGCGATCGCGGTGATCGGCGAGGAAATCTCCCTGCCGATCACTGCACCAAACGCCGGCACGGCGACCGAGATCTGGTGCGGGGTCCGGCCCGAAGACCTGCAATGGACCGGGGATGCGGCTCCGGCCGGCCGATTTCTGCTCACCGGAACCGCGCTCACGATCGAGCCGTTGGGCCCGGAATCCCTGGTCACGATCGCGCTCGCCGGCCAGGAGATCGCCTGCCGGGCGCCGCCGAAATCGGTGCGCCGCGCCGGCGAGGAAGTGCGCCTTGCCGTCGATCCGGAGCGGCTGCATCTCTTCGACCGGGCCACCGGCTGCAGAATCTGACGCCGCCGGGGCGGCAACGAAGGTGAGGGGAGGGTTTGGCAATGATGAAACGCAGGACCTTTACGAGAGGAATGCTCGGTGGCGCCGCCGCGGCCGCACTGGCCCGGCCAGCGGTTACCCGCGCGGCCACCAGCACGATCAGCATCCTGACCTGGAACCTGATCGATGCGGCCGAGGTGGTGCATGGCTGGATCGCCGCCTTCAAGGCCGCCAATCCCGGCGCCGAGGTCGAATGGCTCGACAAGAAGGGCCCGGATATCCCGCCCTTCTATCAGACCCAACTCGCCGCCGGCACGCCGCCCGACATCATCGACATCCAGGGCGGACTCTGGGTCGAGTACGCGGCCGAGGGTGCGCTCGCCGATCTCACGCCTGATCTGACCAAGGAGCCGGACGTCAAGGCGCGCTTCAACCAGGATTATCTCGCCAACTGGGTGTACCAAGACCGCAATTACATGCTGCCGTTCTATATTTCGAAAACCCTGCTGTTCTACAACAAGAAGCGCTTCTCCGAGGTCGGCCTCACCGAACCCGCCGCCACGTTCGACGGGCTGATGGAGCAGGCCAAGAAGCTCGGCGGCGGGCAGAACAGCGGCTTCCTCACCCTCAATTTCGACTGGCTCTACTGGCCGCTCTTCAAGGTCAACGGGATCGACCTCCTGACACCCGATCTCAAGCACACCGCGTTTGCGACCGATGCCACCATCGCCTTGACCGAGCGCCTGGCGGCGGCGACCAAGGACGGCGCGATCGATCCGATCTCCTGGACCGGCCGCTGGGTCGAGCCGCTCGGCGCCTTCGCCTCCGGCCGCATCAGCATGCTGAACGCCCACTCCCCGGCTTACTACTTCATCAAGGGCCAGGCGCCCTGGGTGAACCCGGAAACGCTCGGTGCCGGCTGGTTTCCGGGCTACTGGTCGGTCCCGAACAGCCACGGTCTCGGCATCTCGAAGGGCTCGAAAAACCCCGAACTCGCCTGGAAATTCGCGAGCTTCGTCACCAGCAACGCACAAGCCCGGAAGTTGGCTCGCGATCGCCGCGTCCTGACCGGCAACACCGCCGTCGATGACGCGCTGGTCGCCTCGCTCGGGAAGGAGGATCCGCTCGGCGCCGCGATCCTCCGCACCCAGGTCGAGCATACCGACCGCATGACCGGCAACTGGCCGCTCGCCCATTACTCGCGCATCGTCGATGCCTTCTGGCCGGGCATGCAGGGAGCGCTCCTTGGCCGCCGCAAAGCCAGGCCGGTGATCGAGGCCGCGAACCGTGCGGTGACGCGGATCATGAAAGAGGGTTGAGCCGGCCGAAAGGGCGGGGCGGCATGCGCCCTTCCCAAGGCCAGTGGTGGCGACGGCGGCGCACCAGGCAGGCGGTCATCGCCACCTGCTTCCTCGCGCCGTCGCTCGCCATTTTTTTCCTCTATCGCATCCTGCCGCTGTTCTGGAACGTCCTGCTCTCGTTCGAACACTGGTCGCCGCTTCGCCCCGCGCGCTGGGCAGGGCTCACTTTCTACCAGGAGATGCTTACGAGCGGCACTTTCTGGACCGCGCTCGTCAACACCTTGATCTTCATCGGCTCGGCCGCGATCGCGATTGCGATCGCGCTCGTGATCGCCCTCCTCGTCAACTCCGACCTCAAGGGTGCCGCCGTCTATCGCACTATCGTATTCCTCTCCTACCCGCTGATGACGGTCGCGGTCGCGATCATCTGGCAATGGATGTTCGAAGCGAAGGCCGGGCTCATCAACTACGTGCTGCTGTCGCTCGGTGTGATCGCGAAACCGATCCCGTTCCTGGGCTCCTTCTTCTGGGCCCTGCC